>NZ_JBRILQ010000003.1:0-197727 GCF_052977045.1 Shewanella sp. 125m-7 | reverse complement strand
AAGTTTTTTGCGTCATCCACCTTACAAGTAAGGCTAAATCAGCGGCTCAACGAATTCTGTGATTTGCTTCCACTTCGGAAAAGTGAAACCAAACTTTTTTCATATTGCTATGAACACTCATTCATTAAGTCAATTTTTGATTGTCTCGTGAGAGACAATTTCGAATAACTTAATCTCTGTGAGTGCCCACACAGATTTGCTTGCCATATTGTTAAAGAGCGTGCCAATTCTATTAAGGCAGAAGCCTTTCAAATGGCGCCTTAGACGCTTAGGTCGTTTGGCTGAGGAGGCGTATTCTACACTCTCCAGTGGCGGCGTCAAGCGCTTATTTTAAGAAGTTTTTCAAGCGATGATTCTTTATACAAGTCACATCCAATAAAGCTTCTAAAGCGATTGTCACCTGAATCAAATCTCCTAAGAGTTTTAACTCTCTAACGCTGCTGCAAGTCCCGCTCTATCTAGCTTAACGCTGGGTAGGTGGCCTGCTGTGCCGTGTCAGTGAGGTCGCATTATAGGGAGATTTGATCTGAGCGCAAGCGCTTTTTCCTAAAATAAACGTCTTTTTTTAATGTTTTTATTTAGCCACAACTTAGTCACTAGTTACCCTCAGAGTTATCCACAAAACAGGCCTAAAGTGCTGTTTTTACATCCAAGGAGATACCTAAGTGAATTTAGCTTATATAGCGACTGCAACCTTTAGTGATTAAATTTCCACTTCTAATAGCTCGTCAGTTCGCGAAAGATTGGTTATGCCGTCATTCAAATGCAAGTTTGATACTAATCGGTGGCATTACAGCCGCTAACTTGCTGATGCCAGTGCTAGCCACTTGGTATTAGCACTATCGCCTCCTCCTTCTTAAAAATACTTAGAGCAGAAATAAAAAAGGGTGACTCAATGAGTCACCCTTTTAGCAATACGACAGCGTTATTAACTTAACTTACCGTGACACTGCTTATACTTCTTACCTGAACCACACGGGCAAGGATCATTGCGACCAACTTTCTCGCCATCGCGAACAGTAGGTTGAGTTGCCGCTAATGCAGCACTTTCTTCTGCGCCCACTATAGCTTCAGCTTCTGCATGTTGATAATCACGACGGATCTTGGCATCTTCTTGGCGACGACGCTCTTCCATCTCTTCAACATCTGATTGTGCCTGTACTTGTACTTTAGACAGGATGCTAATCACATCGTGCTTTAGTGATTCAAGCATTTGCTGGAACAACTCAAACGATTCACGCTTATATTCTTGCTTTGGATTCTTTTGTGCATAACCACGCAAGTGAATACCTTGACGCAAATGATCCATTGCAGAAAGGTGCTCCTTCCACAAACCATCTAGCGTTTGTAGCATAACGGCTTTTTCGAATTGACGTAGAACCTGTTCGCCTACCATCTCTTCTTTTGCTTTATATGCATTAACCCAGGTTTCGACAATACGCTCACGCAATGTTTCTTCATGCAGGTCGTCTTCTGTATCTAACCATTCTTGGATAGGAAGACTCATTGCATATTCTTGCTGTAGACGTTTCTCTAGACCTTCAACATCCCAAAGCTCTTCTACAGACTGACGTGGGATATATTGATCAACTAAACCATTAACGACATCTTCTTGAATGTTAGTAATAGTGTCTTGAATGGTTTCTGCATCCATCAACTCGTTACGCTGCGCATAAACCACTTGACGCTGATCATTGGCAACATCATCAAATTCAAGTAATTGCTTACGAATATCAAAGTTACGCGCTTCAACTTTACGTTGTGCGTTTTCGATAGCGCGAGAAACCCATGGATGCTCAATCGCTTCACCTTCTTCCATGCCTAGCTTCTTCATCATTGAAGATACACGGTCAGAAGCAAAGATACGCATTAAGCTATCTTCCATAGATAGATAGAAACGAGATGAACCGGCATCACCTTGACGACCAGAGCGACCACGTAACTGGTTATCAATACGGCGAGATTCGTGACGCTCTGTGCCTAAAATATGTAAACCACCAGCAACAACCACTTCGTCATGACGAATTTGCCAGTCAGCCTTGATCTTAGCTTTCTGTTCATTAGTCGGGTTAGCGAGCGCTTCAATTTCCATGTTCCAGTTACCGCCTAACACGATATCGGTACCACGACCGGCCATGTTAGTTGCTACGGTTACCGCACCGATACGACCAGCTTGAGCAACAATGTCAGCTTCACGTTCGTGGAACTTAGCGTTCAAGATCTCATGAGGGATCTTTTGCTTGTTCAATAAACTGTGTAGTAACTCTGATTGCTCAATCGAAACCGTACCCACCAATACTGGCTGTCCACGCTCACGGCAGCCAACGATATCTTTAACGATCGCGGCATACTTTTCATCGGCTGTTAGATAAACCAAATCAGGATTATCTTGACGTACCATTGGACGGTTAGTCGGTACAACTACGGTATCAAGTCCGTAGATGTGTTGGAATTCGAATGCTTCAGTGTCAGCAGTACCTGTCATACCAGCAAGTTTTTCGTACTGACGGAAGAAGTTCTGGAAAGTGATTGAGGCTAATGTCTGGTTTTCATTTTGAATATGAACCCCCTCTTTAGCTTCTACTGCTTGATGCAGACCTTCAGACCAACGACGACCAGGCATAGTACGGCCAGTATGTTCATCAACAATAACCACTTCGTTATCTTGAACAATATAGTCGACGTCTTTTTCAAATAAGGTGTGTGCACGTAGTGCTGCATTCACATGATGCAATAAAGAGATATTAGCAGCAGAATACAGTGAATCACCTTCTGCTAGCATGCCGCGTTCAGTCAATAAGACTTCGACCTTCTCTTGACCACGTTCGGTCATGTGCACTTGCTTTGATTTCTCATCTACAGAGTAATCACCTTCACCAATCTCATCTTCAGTGTCTTCTTTATCTTGAGCGATAAGATTTGGGATAAGGGTATTAATCTTAATGTATAGCTCTGAGCTATCTTCAGCCGCACCTGAAATAATTAACGGCGTGCGCGCTTCATCGATAAGAATCGAATCGACTTCATCGATTAGAGCGTAGTGAAGCGGACGTTGTACGCGTTCGTTTGGCGAAAACGCCATATTGTCGCGTAGGTAATCGAAACCAAATTCGTTGTTAGTACCGTAAGTAATGTCGGCGTCATAGGCAGCTTTCTTTTCGACCTGACCAAGACCGGCGACATTAATGCCAACCGTTAAACCAAGGAACTCAAAAAGTGGGCGGTTATTTTCAGCGTCACGGCCTGCAAGATAGTCGTTCACAGTAATGACGTGAACGCCTTTGCCGGTTAGGCCATTAAGGTAGGCTGGCAGGGTAGCGGTTAATGTTTTACCTTCACCAGTACGCATTTCTGCAATACGGTTACTATCCAAAATCATGCCACCAATAAGCTGAACATCGAAGTGACGCATATCAAATACACGCTTCGAAGCTTCACGAACCGTAGCGAAAGCTTCTGGCAGTACATCATCTAATGATTCACCGCCGTCTAAACGCTCGCGAAAGTGGAGGGTTTTTGCTTTTAATTCTTCATCCGATAGTTTTTCGTACTCTGCTTCAAGCGCATTAACTTTATTAACGACTTTACCAAATGCTTTAAGTGTACGATCGTTGCGACTACCAAATACTTTTGTCAGTAATTTACCAAACATCTGAACCACTTCTATGTTGTTGGCCAAGTCCCTTTGAGAGCCTGAAAGCCTATTTTATGATTAACCTGCCTTGCGGTAGACATACTTTTGCGGATCGATCTGCTGTCCACCACGCAACACTTCATAGTGCACATGAGGCCCAGTTGAGCGCCCTGTACTTCCCATCACAGCGATTTTATCGCCTTTAGCGACCACATCGCCCACATTTACTGACAAAGCTTTATTGTGACCATAACGAGTGCTCAGACCATTTCCATGATCAATTTCGACTAACTCACCATAACCAAACATCTTGTCCGCCCATGTAACGACACCACCTGCTGTAGCGATTACATCGACGCCCTCTTTCCCTGCAAAGTCGATACCTTTATGTATCGTTCTTTTGCCGTTAAAAGGATCATTACGTAAACCATAGGGCGAGGATAACCAACCTTTGTGGATTGGTCGCCCAGATATATAACGTTCTTCATCTATATGGAGATTAGATGCTACCGTTTCAAGTAGTGATAGCTGAACATTATTATTATCTATTCGAGATACCAACTCATCCATATCTGCGATAAGTAGGTCGAGCTCGATGTTAGTACCTATCTCACTGATACCACCAACACCGACTTCTGAAGAGAAATCAAATTGATCTTCTAATTGATTGTTAAGAGCAACTTGCTGACCCAGTGCTTCTAAGCGCGTGAGTTTAGCTTGCATACGAGCAACATGAGCCACCAACATCGAAAGTTGAGTTTCAGTTGCGCTCTTCAGGGCAATTAACTCATCTTTTTGTTGTTCGCGAGCCATACGCTCGCCGTCGACATTAGCTTGTTGCTGTGTAAGTTGCTTAGCATGGTGCTGATAAAGACCCGTACCTGCTGCGATGAGCAGTATTGGCAATAGCAACCAACGCTTTCCTGGTTGCCAGCGTGTGGCACCATTTCGACCTTGAATAAAAACTGTTACACTCATAGCCTAATTAAGCCATTTTATTATCATATGAAAAAGCCCCCTCAGGATCTCAGTCAGTTACTGCATCAGCAAGGCACTATGCCAAATCTAGCTGAGAAAGCAGAACTATTATTGCACTTAGATCGCTACGTGAAACAAGTGCTAACTGGTCCAGTGACAGAGCAACTAAAGGTTGCCAATTTACGCCAAGGGATCTTGGTGATTGAAACAACCACGGCTGCTTGGGCGGCAAGAATTAACTTCCAAAAACCCAAAATACTACAATTACTGCAAGCCGAAACGCTACCCATGCTTACCGCAATCGAGGTTAAAGTCAACCCAAGCTTGTTAATGTATGCAACAAAACCTAAAGTAGCTCACAACCTGATAAGTGAAACTGCCGCCGCTCATATTGAAGCATTAGCTGAACATACTGAGGGGACATTGGCGGTAAAACTAAAACGGCTGGCTGCATTAGCCAGCCGTTCAAGGCAATCTTAATTCGCGATTAAGCGAATACGGCACCCGCAGGTACCGAGAAGCTAACGGGTGCATCAGCTTCTTTTTCAAAGCTCACTATTTCCCATGCGTCTTGCTGTGCAAGCATGGCACGCACTAACTGATTGTTAAGTGCGTGACCTGTTTTATATGCGCAGAACTCACCAACAATGGCGTGTCCTGCCACATATAAATCACCAAAGGCATCAAGAATCTTGTGCTTAACAAACTCGTCCTCATAACGCAGGCCATCGGGGTTGAGGACGCGATATTCGTCAAGAACAACAGCATTTTCCATACTGCCGCCTAGCGCAAGATTATTGGCTCTTAGGTATTCAATATCACGCATAAAGCCAAAGGTTCTGGCACGGCTGATATCTTTAATAAAAGCAGACGATGAAAAATCCATAACCATATGCTGCTGACTACGCGCGATCTCGGGGTGATTAAAGTCAATTGCAAAATCAACTCTGAAACCTTTAAAGGGTTTCAACTCTGCCCATTTATCACCGTCTTCAACACGAATAGGCTTAGTGATTTTGATGTACTTCTTAGCTGCATTTTGCTCTTGAATGCCGACTGATTGCAGTAGGAATACAAAAGGACTCGCACTACCATCCATAATTGGGATTTCAGGCGCGTCAACTTCGATAACGGCGTTATCAATGCCTAATCCGGCTAGCGCTGCAAATAGATGCTCAATTGTTGAGATACGAACACCATCGTCATTAACCAATGCAGTACACATAGTCGTTTCGCGAACTTGCTCAGCAACAGCAGCGATCTCCACTGCTGGTGACAAATCAGTACGAACTAGCTTAATGCCGGTGTTAACTGGTGCGGGTTTAATGATCAACGTAACCTTGTTGCCGGAATGCAACCCGACTCCAGTTGTTTTAACCATTTCTTTCACAGTTCTTTGAAAAATCATGTACTTACCCGTTTTATCATCTCAACATAAAAAGCATCAGCTATACACTTTTCAGTCGTGCGTAGGCTATGCTGGTCGGATATCTTAGCATATCTTTGCAAATTAACCAAAATTCACTCAGCTTTAGGACAACACTTTAGTATTGACTTATATTTGTTAACTATTTATTAACACTTAAGTTAATCAGCTTGCTTACGCAAAAAAGCTGGAATATCTAAGTAATCAAGATCGCTCTTTTTCTCGGCCACTGGCGTTGCAACTTGTGCTTGCGCAGCTGCAGTATTTCCATGTGCCATCGTCGGTGCAATTGTTTCTTCAACAGCAATATTTTCAATACGCGTTTCTGTCGCAACGATTGGTTCTGGACGCAGAACTGGCTTTGAAACAAGCTGAATATCTGGCTTTTTCTCAGCACCGATACCCGTAGCAACAACCGTTACACGTAGCTCATCAGACATTTCTGGATCGATTACCGCACCCACTACCACTGTCGCATTATCAGAAGCATAAGCCTTAACGTGGTTACCCACAGTTTCGAACTCTTCGATGCTCATATCCATGCCAGCAGTAATGTTCACTAGTACACCACGCGCGCCAGCAAGATCGATATCTTCAAGTAACGGGCTTGCAACAGCTGCTTCTGCCGCTTCTTCAGCACGATCTTCACCACTTGCGACACCAGTACCCATCATGGCATTACCCATTTCAGACATAACCGTTTTTACGTCGGCGAAATCGACGTTGATTAGACCAGGGCGAGTAATAAGCTCGGCAATACCTTGAACCGCGCCAAGTAGAACGTTGTTAGCTGCAGCGAATGCATCTAATAAAGACGTACCACGACCTAGCACTTTAAGTAACTTTTCGTTTGGAATGGTAATCAACGAGTCAACATGCTTAGCAAGCTGCTCAATACCTTGGTCCGCGTAAGTCATACGCTTCTTGCCTTCGAATGGGAAAGGCTTGGTTACTACTGCAACGGTAAGAATACCTTCTTCACGCGCAATCTCGGCAACCACTGGTGCAGCACCAGTACCTGTACCACCACCCATACCCGCAGCGATAAAGATCATGTCAGATCCTTTGATTGCAGCACGGATACTTTCGCGATCTTCTTCTGCGGCCAAACGCCCAATTTCAGGATTTGCGCCAGCGCCTAAACCTTTAGTGACGTCACGACCTAGTTGAATCGTTGTTGTTGCCGATGACTTACGCAATGCTTGCGCGTCAGTATTTGTTGCAACAAACTCAACACCTTCGATGTTGTGCTTTACCATATGCTCGATAGCGTTACCGCCACCACCACCGACACCGATGACCTTAATCACCGCCTCGTCTGTATGACTATCCATGATCTCAAACATGGTTTTCTCTCCGTTCTGCCTGCGTTATTAACTAAAACTCGCCTTTAAACCAACTCTGGACCCGATTCCAAAGACTGGTGACCCCTTGTCGCTCAGGACGTTCGAACTGACGCTCGATGACTCTGCGCGCGCCATAGTGAAGCAGCCCGACTCCAGTAGAGTAAATAGGCTGGTCCACATATTCATGTAAACCTTTAACGGGTAATGGTTGTGCCATTCTTACTGGCATACCAAATGTTGCCTCAGCGATATCGACCGCACCTTCGATAGACGAAGTACCGCCGGTAATCACAATGCCCGCTGCAACTTGATCTTCTAAACCACTGTCTTGCAGCTGTTTGAGGATCAATTCAAATAATTCTTGGTATCTCGGCTCTACCACTTCAGCTAGCGTATGACGCGACATGCTGCGTGATGGACGGCCGCCTACCGATGGAACTTCAATGCTATCTTCACGGCTCACCATCGCACTGCGAGCGCTGGCGTGCTGTACTTTTATCTGTTCAGCATGCGACAAAGGCGTACGAAATATCTTAGCGATATCGTTTGTCACTTGATTACCCGCTACTGGCACAACGGCGCAGTGGCGTAATGCGCCATTGGTGTAAACAGCAATATCTGTAGTACCACCGCCGATATCGACTAAGCAGACACCTAAATCTTTCTCATCATCCGTTAGCACCGAATCTGCTGATGCTATCGCCGAAAATACTAAGTCATCAACTTTAAGACCACAGCGCTCAACACTCTTGGTGATGTTCTTAGCCATGTCATTGGCGCAAGTCACAATATGAACCTTGGCTTCCATACGCATGCCAGACATACCAATCGGACTCTTAATGCCGTCTTGAATATCGATAGCATATTCTTGCGGCAATACATGCAAGATACGTCGCTCTGTTGGAATTTTAACTGAGCGGGCCGTATGAATCACATTGTCGACATCTTCTTGAGTCACTTCTTCGTCGTTGATCGACACCATACCGTTTTCGTTCTGACATTCAATATGTTTGCCAGAGATACTTAGATAAACTGAAGAGACTTGGCAATCAGCCATTAACTCAGCTTGATCCAGTGCTCTTTGCACGCTGCGGACGATAGAGTCGAGATCGTTTACACCGCCCTTGTCCATACCTCTTGAAGGATGGTTTCCAAGGCCGACAATACTGATCTCACCGTCAGGCAATACTTCACCAATGATCACAGCGACTTTTGATGTCCCTATGTCCAATCCCACGATCAGATTTCTATCTAGATTCTTGGTCATTACTTAACGGCTCTCTTTTTGTGCATCATCCCAACCTACGGCTAAACCTGTGTCGTAGCGCAAATCCACAATAGCTACCCGTTTTTCTTGCTTAGCAAGTTTTGGGTAGACGTGGATAAATCTTTGTATCCTTGCCATCTTGTCTTCTCGACCCAGCTCCAGCTTAATGCCGTTATTGAGCTCAGCGTGCCAAGCATGCCTTGGGCTTAAGCTTAAACTTTGTAAGTTAAAGCCATTAATTCTTAATAATTCACCGAGCTGTTGATACGTCGTTAGCACCGACTTACCTTGTTCCTCAGGCCCCGTCAATAAAGGTAAATTAGGTATACCTTCTTTCACTGGCGCATCAAACACTTCGCCGTAAATATTGAGCCAGGCATCACCATTCCAATGTGCGACTGGCTTTTGTTCAACCAAATAGACTTTTAACTTGGCTGGCCACTCGCGCCTCACCGAGGCTTGGTAAACCCAAGGTAACGCTTCTAACGCTTCCTGCACTTGAGCCACGTCTGCTGAAAAAAAGCTCCGCTGCATTAAATCTTGTAATGCAATTTGGATCTCTTCATCGTCGGTGTATAACCGCTCCCCTTTAATCGCAACTGCTTCAATCGGTAACGCATCAGCATCATTTAGCACGGTATTGAGTTTCATCACTGCCATCGATAAACCTATCAATACGCACAGTAAGAACGCCAAACCAAAACACAAATACCAATCGGCTTGCGACAGCAAAACTCGAATACGTTGACCTTTCTCGCCCCAAGACACCTTTAGGCTTCCTTTTGCAACCGTAAACGCAGAAAACCGGCCATTATATAGCCCTTATCCCAAGCGTCAAAATTTGATGGGTAACTTAAGCTATATAACTCTAAATTACACATTTTTTTCATTGGTCGCGCTAACATCGAAGCCAAGGTTAACATCAGCCAAACGACGCGATAACACACCAATATTACCTGCGCCTTGAGTCAACAATAGGTCGCCATCTTGCAAGATCTCCGGCAAGACAGTTTCAAGCTGCTCACTACTGGCCACAAAAATAGGTTCAACTTGACCACGAACACGAATAGAACGGCACAATGCACGACTATCAGCTCCCGGAATGGGGGCTTCACCTGCGGCGTAGACATCCAGCATCAATAGGCAATCAACTTGCGATAAGGCTTCGACAAAGTCTTCATACAAGTCGCGGGTACGACTATAACGATGTGGCTGATAGATCATAACTAGGCGACGCTCAGGCCAGCCCAGTCTTGCAGCCTTAATCGTTGCAGCGACTTCGCTTGGGTGATGACCATAGTCATCAACCAACTTGATTTCACCCTTAGCTGTACTGAACTCACCAATTTGCTGGAAGCGACGACCAATACCTTGGAACTCAGCCAAGGCTGCTATGATCGCCTCATCTTCAATTTCATCTTCGCTCGCCACAGCAATAGCGGCTAGCGCATTCAATACGTTATGCTCACCAGGCAAGTTAACTGACAATTGTAAGTCTTCAAGCCCAGCGCGGCGCACAGTGAACTCACAGCTATAGCCCGTTTGTTTAAAATCTAATGCCTGTACATCTGCATCTTCACTAAAACCGTAAGTGACGATACGGCGGCCAATGCGTGGAATAAGTTCACGTACAATGGGGTCGTCAATGCAGACAACGGCAACACCGTAAAAAGGCAAGTTATGCAGGAAATCAACGAAAGTGGTTTTAAGCTTTTCTAGGTCGCCTTCATAGGTGTCCATGTGATCAGCTTCGATGTTGGTGACAACACTCACCATCGGCTGCAGATGCAAGAAGCTTGCATCGCTTTCATCCGCTTCAGCAATCAGGTAGCGACTGTGACCTAAGCGTGCGTTAGTCCCGGCGCTATTAAGCAAACCACCAATGACAAATGTCGGATCTCGTTCAGCCTGAGCATAGACACTGGCGATTAAGCTCGTCGTTGTGGTCTTACCGTGAGTACCCGCAACCGCAACGCCATGGCGATAACGCATCAGCTCGGCTAGCATTTCTGCACGGCGCACCACAGGGATCCGCAACTCTTTTGCCGCAACCAGCTCTGGATTATCAGCACTAATCGCTGTAGAAACGACGACGACGTCTACACCTTTAACCTGGCTTGCATCGTGACCAATATAGATAGTCGCACCAAGTTGCGCTAATCGCTCAGTTACCGGACTTTCAGCGATATCAGAACCACTTAGCTTATACCCTTCATTAACAAGCACTTCCGCAATACCACCCATACCGGCACCACCTATTCCAACAAAATAGATGTGCTTAACCCTGCGCATTTCAGGGATCATGGATCTTAGCTGCGAATACTTCTCTGCTTTGTTACTCATCTCAACCCTTCTCAGCCAGGCGAATACAGACGTTAGCCACTCTTTGAGTTGCATCTAAAATCGCTACGTCTCGAGCTCGCTGGCCCATATTGCATAATTCTTGTTTATCTGATGCCAGCATCGACAATTTAGTCATCAATTTGCTGGTATCGACTATTGGCTGTGGCAACAAAAATGCCGCCCCTGCGTTAACTAATACTTTGGCGTTCTTAGTTTGGTGGTCATCCACGGCATGCGGATAAGGCACCAGTAAACTCGGTAAGCCTACTGCCGCTAATTCTGATACGGTTAACGCACCTGAACGACAAACCACCACATCAGCCCAGCGATATGCAGCTTCCATATCATCAATAAACTCGGCGACACTAACGCTACCATCTTGGCCCAATCGCTGATACTCAGCTTTAACCGTCGCCAAGTTATCTCGACCAACCTGATGCCACACCGTCATAGAGTGGGTTTTACTCACCCCTTCTAAAACACTTGGCATGAGATCATTAAAAATCTTTGCGCCTAAACTACCGCCAACAACTAATACCTTTAACGAATCATCCTCACAGGCTTGTTTACGCTTTTCACCTAAGGCTATCAACTCTTTACGAATTGGGTTACCCACGGTTTCAGCCTTAACATCGGTAAAGGTGCCGTCAAATGCACAAAGCACCTCTGATGCGATTCGTGACAGCAAGCGATTGGTCATTCCCGGAATCGCATTCTGTTCATGCAAAACGAGAGGGATACCGCAAAGCTTGGCAGCAACGCCACCCGGACCACTGGCAAAACCGCCCATGCCCATAATCACATCTGGCTTAAAGCTTTTGATAACCGCTCGAGCCTGGATAACTGAGCGCAGAATTTTAAATGGCGCAGCAAGTTTTCGAATCAAGCCATTGCCACGCACCCCTTTGATGTCGATAAAATCGATATCAAAGCCATATTGCGGAACCAATCTCGCTTCCATTCGCTCAGCGGTACCTAACCAACGTACTTTCCAGCCCTGCTGACTTAAATACTTAGCAACTGCTAGCGCAGGAAATACATGGCCGCCAGTACCACCAGCCATGATTAAAATGCGTTTTTCTTCAGCTTGGTTAGTCATTAATTCACTCATTGTTTACTTGTCCGGCCTTCTACGGCCTGAATAACACTTAATCTTCTTTCATAATCTATGCGGATAAGCAGCATTACCGCCGCAGTCATTACCCATAAACTACTACCACCATAACTAATAAATGGCAGGGTTAATCCTTTCGTTGGCAACATGCCGATACTAGCACCCACGTTTACCACCGTTTGAAAGCAGATCCAGATCCCTATGCCATAGGCGAGGTAACCTTCGAACGCTCTTTCTAAGGCTAAACACATGCTGCCCAGCTTAATCGCCCGCAGTGCCACAAATAGCAGCACGGCTAATACGGCGATAATGCCGATAAAGCCAAGTTCTTCACCAATAACAGCAAAGATAAAATCGGTATGCGCCTCTGGCAGGTACTCTAGTTTTTGAATACTGTTGCCTAATCCCTGCCCAAACCAGTCACCCCGCCCGTACGCCATTAATGACTGAGTTAGCTGATAGCCACTCCCAAACGGATCTTGCCATGGGTCTAAAAACGATGTCACTCGACGCATACGATATGGCTCTAATAATACCAATGCAATAAAGCCCAGAACCCCGGTTAAAATCAGAATAAAAAAGTCGAGTAATCTCGCTCCGGCCAAAAAAAGTAAACCTACCGTACCCACAAATAATACGACTACGGTACCCAAATCTGGCTGCATCAATATCAAAAATGCGTACACCCCGAAAACTAAAATTGGCTTAATAAAACCAAAAGCATTTTCTCTCACTTCTTGATGGCGCCGTACTAAATACCCCGCCATATAAATTGCAAAAGCAAACTTAGCTATCTCGGCGACCTGAATACGAATGGGTCCTATCGATAACCAGCGCGTAGCTCCATTAACGGTCGTGCCAACAAACAGCACCGCTACCAGCATGACACCAACGATGACTAGCAGCAACGGACTAAAGTGTTGCCAGTGGCGCATCTCTATTTGCAACATCACTGCGGCAATAATCACGCACCCGATAAGGTAAGCACCGTGACGCCACACAAAATGAAACGGGTTACCCGTTAACGTTTGTGCCTCTGGCATAGAGGCCGACATCACCATCACAAAGCCGAAGCTTATCAGCGACAACACCGCAAATAACAAGGCTCTGTCATACAACTGCATTCCAGGTGCTGGTGTCTCATTAAACAAATTCGGCAGCGACCACTTAAAGCGATTGCTAAATAAGCTGAACGGCTTGTCGCTACTCGCCATGAAGCGCTGCTACCAAACTGCGAAACTCTTCTCCGCGTGCCATATAGTTAGGGTACATATCCAAGCTTGCACATGCGGGCGACAAGATGACGATATCGCCTGCTGTTGCCAGTTTATGCCCAACAGCAACAGCCTCCGCCATTGTGGCGACCTTTATCGACTCAGGCTTTAAAGCTGCAATTTTATCACCGTCTTTACCTAAGGTGATTAACTTACTGACTTTGGCTAACACAGGCTCAAGACTGGTTAAATCAGCGCCTTTACTATCTCCACCTGCTATAAGAATAAGCTCACCTAGATGATCGCTCAGGCCATCAATTGCCGCGACAGTAGCACCCACATTGGTCGCCTTTGAGTCATTGATGTAGGTGACGCCCGCAAGCTCGGCTACCGTTTCACAACGATGCACCATACCAGAGAATCGCTTAGCAACCTCAATCTGAAACTCTCGCTTAATACCTGCTGCAGTCGCTAATGCCATAGCAGCAATAATATTAGCGAGGTTATGGCTACCGATTAGTGCCACATCGCTAACAGCCATAATTTGGCTACTACCCTGCACTATCATGCCGCCTGCTACTCCCCACGCATCCACTTCTGGCGCATCTAAACCAAAGCTGTTTTGGTTGGCAGGGTGATTGGGGATCGTTGCGGCATCTTCGCGATTAAACAGCACCATCTTGGTTTGGTCGTATAGCTTCAGTTTTGCCTGGCGATATGACTCTAGATCGCTATAACGATCCATATGGTCTTCACTAATGTTAAGGCAAGTTGCCGCCGTACAATGCAAACTATGAGTGGTTTCAAGTTGAAAACTTGATAACTCTAGAATGTATAAATCTTTAGGTTCGAGTAATAGATCCAGCGCAGGCACGCCTATATTGCCGCCAACGGCATATGAGCAAGCACTCGCTTTGGCCATTTCGCCCACTAAGGTCGTCACCGTAGTTTTACCATTTGAGCCAGTAATACCAATAACCTTGGCTGATGTATTTGCCACTTCTCTCGCGAAAAGTTCTACATCACCAATCACCTCAATTCCCATATCAAATGCAACGCGAACCTCAGGAGTTTCGCATGCTATGCCGGGACTGATGACGATCTGCTGTGCCTGTACTAAATAGCGACAATCAAATCCACCAGCGACTAGCTCGACTTGAGGAAACTCAGCAGCCAGAACATCAGCTCCAGGAGGTTGAGATCGGCTGTCCATTACCAAAGGGACAATACCTTGCGCACACAGGTAACGTACAACAGACAAGCCTGTTGCACCTAAACCTAAAACGATGTGTGAATATTGCTGCGCCATATCAGACCTATTTAATCTAGCTAAATCTATTTAACATCAATTATCTAAGTTTCAATGTTGCTAAACCTAATAGCACCAAGAACAAAGAGATAATCCAAAAACGTACAATAACTCGCGGCTCTGGCCAACCTTTCAACTCATAATGATGATGAATCGGTGCCATACGGAAGATGCGTTGACCACGCAGCTTATAAGAGCCAACCTGTAGGATCACAGAAACGGTTTCCATCACAAAGACGCCACCCATAATCACCAGTAAGATCTCTTGACGTACCAATACTGCAATCGCGCCCAAGGCTGCACCTAGCGCTAAAGAGCCAACATCACCCATAAATACTTGTGCTGGATAGGTGTTAAACCATAAGAAGCCAAGACCCGCACCAACAATTGCGGTACAAACAATGACTAACTCACCTGCTCCGGGTAAGTAAGGAAGGTGCAAATAGTTAGCAAATTGAACATGACCTGAAAGGTAAGCAATCAAAGCAAAAGCAGCTGCTACCATCACGGTAGGCATAATCGCTAAACCATCGAGGCCATCGGTTAGGTTAACCGCGTTACTTGAACCTACAATAGTGAAGTAAACCAATACGATAAAGAAACCACCAAGCTGCGGCATAATATCTTTAAAGAAAGGGACTACAAGTTGAGTTTCACCTGGGCTTGCCGCAGATGCATACAGGTATACAGCTATGGTCAATGCAGCCACTGATTGCCAAAAGTATTTCCAGCGAGCAATCAAACCTTTAGTGTCTTTACGAACCACTTTACGATAATCATCAATAAAGCCGATCAGACCAAAACTACCTAAAACAAACAGCACCACCCAAACATAGCGGCTACCAAGATCGCCCCAAAGCAAGACACTGATAAACACGCCAGCAAGGATCAATAGTCCGCCCATCGTTGGTGTGCCGCGCTTGCTAAAGTGCGACTCAGGACCATCGTTACGTACCACTTGACCGATTTGCATTAACTGCAAGCGTGCAATCATCTTCGGTCCCCACCAAAGACTAAATACCATTGCCGTCATCAAGCCTAAGATTGCTCGAAAGGTGACATAAGAAAATACGTTAAACCCACTGTAAAACTGGGTTAAATACTCAGCCAGGTAAACCAGCATTAAACAAACTCCCCGCGACCATAGGCCATTGTTAAAGCTTCTACTACACGTTCCATTCTCGCACTGCGAGAGCCTTTCACCAGCACAGTGATCTCAGTTGGTAATTCATTTATGTACTGAATTAACCCTGCTACTAAGTCATCAATATCGTGATAGTGTTTGGAACCAAAAGCATGACTCGCACCTTCGCTTAGCGTACCAACACAAAACAGCGCATTTACGCCTTTTGCCTTGGCTAATTCCCCAAGCTCACGATGCAAAAGGGCGGCATTGTCGCCTAATTCGCCCAAATCGCCCAGTACTAAACAGCGATTTCCTTTAATTTCTTGAAGCCAGTCAATTGCAGCGCCAACCGAGGCCGGATTTGCATTGTAACTGTCATCAATCACAGCCACTCGTCCAAGTTGACTTGGCAGCATACGTCCTTTGACGGGTTTTAGCTGGCTAAGCCCTTGGCAGATCTCAGCTAAAGACAGATCCAGTGCAAGGCACATGCTTGTAGCAGCCAATGCATTTGACACCTGATGGCGCCCCGCTAGCGGCAATTCAACTCTATGTACTTCAGCACAGTAGCAAAGGCTAAAGGCATAACGTCCATAGGCGTCAGCCATCAAATCTGTTGCAAAAACATCAAGATCTCTCGACGTTTCATTTTTAACGCCAAAACATAACTGCTTAACATGGCTAGACGCCTGAAGCATGACATCAGCAAATGCATCATCGGCATTAATCACCGCGGTGCCACCAGTGCTAATATGATTAAAGATCTCAGATTTGGCCTTAGCCACGCCCTCTAAAGAACCAAAACCTTCAAGATGTGCTGAAGCAACGTTATTCACCATTGCAACGCTGGGTTTCACTAAGCTAGAGGTATAATCAATCTCACCAGCGTGGTTTGCTCCAAGTTCGAACACACCAAACTCATCACCCGCTTGTAATCTCAACAGGGTTAATGGCACACCAATCTCATTATTGAAATTACCCGCGGTGTAAAGCACTTGGTGTTTTTGCGTCAAAATCGTCGCAATCATCTCTTTTACGCTGGTTTTACCGTTTGAACCGGTTAACGCAACACAAATAGGTGCAATTTGTTCACGCACATATGCGCCTATTTCACCCATTGCTTTCTGGCTGTTACTGACAATAATTTGGCTGGCACTTATTGGCAACTCGCGCTCAACCAACAATGCATTAGCACCAGCGTCGACTGCCGCTTGCGCAAAAACGTGGCCATCAAAATGCTCGCCTTTCAGTGCCACAAACAGGGTCTGGCTGTTTACCGCTCGACTGTCACTTGAAACGCTATCAATCTGCAAGTCACTACCTACCAGCTGGCCATTTAAGCGGCTCGCGAGCTCAGCTAAAGAAGCGCTAATCATGCTTCACCTTCAGCAATCGCTCTGGTGAACGCTCTTTCATCGTAATTCAATCTCTCACCATTAATCTCTTGGTAGGTTTCATGGCCTTTACCCGCTAGCAATACCATGTCACCAGAGCTCGCTTGAGCCACAATGTCTTTGATAGCCGCTTGGCGATCTACTTGTGTTAAGGCATGTTCAGGGCGCTGTAATCCCGCCAAAATATCGGCAACAATCTGATTGGGGTCTTCACTGCGAGAGTTATCACTCGTCACCATCACCCGGTCGGAAAATTGCTCGGCACTGGCGGCCATCATTGGGCGTTTACCTTTATCTCTGTCACCACCACAGCCAAACAAACACCATAGTTTACCGCGGCAATGTACTCTAAGTGCTTTAAGTGCTTGCTCAATCGCATCTGGTGTATGGGCATAATCCACAACCAGCGTCACTTCATCTTTAGTGGTGAAGCGCTCCATGCGACCCGCAACGGGTTCTAGCTTCTCAGTCAGTGCCACCAGCGCATGCATATCTTCACCCAGTAGGTAAAGTGCGCCGAGCGCCGCCAATAAGTTCGAAAGGTTGAAATCACCGAGTAACGGTGAGTTAAGTTTGGCCTCCCCCGTTGGCCACACCAAGGTGCACGACACACCGCCATCATGGAATAGGCAGTCTTTGCTATAAATTGCCGCCCTAGTATCCCCTTTAACACTAAAACCGACTAACTTGTCTGACGCTAATTCTGTTAGCCATTGTCGACCGAGTTCGTCATCGCAATTGATTAAGCCTGCGCGCAAGCTAGCAAACTGAAATAAGCGCTGTTTAGCTGCGCCATAGGCATCCATCGTGTGATGGTAATCGAGGTGATCGCGGCTCAAATTGGTAAAAACAGCCACATCAAAGGGAACCGCTTCGACTCTACCTTGTACTAAACCGTGGCTCGACACTTCCATGGCACAGATATCTGCGCCGCGTTGCTCAAAGCTTTGTAACTGTTTAAAAAGGGTGATCGGATCGGCGGTGGTATTGCCGCTATCGACAAGTTCGCCCCACAAACCATTACCTAAGGTTCCCATCACCGCAGTGTGCTTACCTTGCAATGATTGCAGCTGCGCAACTAACTGAGTCACTGAGGTTTTACCGTTAGTGCCTGTCACACCAATAATTTGTGGGCGTGATGGTGTTAACCGATAAGCTTGCGCAGCTAAGGCCGAAATCTGTCTATTGAGCTGAAAAAATGAGATCTGTAATCCCATGTCATTAATAATCTTACCGTGCTCATCGGGTAAATCTGTATGCACTAGTACTGCACTCGCCCCGCGCTCAAAGGCGGCAGCGATATATTTTCGACCATCGGCTTGATAGCCAGGAATGGCAACAAATAGATCGCCATGTTGCACAGCACGGCTGTCCAAGATTAACTCTTGAAAGCTTTCCGCTCCCGAATAATGAAACCATGGCGCCAATAAATCACGTATTAGCATCATTCTACACTCCTAGAATTTGCAGCTAAGCGGACTTTTTCACGGCTTGAAATAGGCTCAACATTTAGCATTTGTAAGGCGCCAGACATCACTGCTGCAAAAACTGGCGCAGCGATATCACCACCGTAATAACGGTCACCTTTAGGCTCGTTAACCACAACGGCAATGGCAAGCTTTGGATTATGCACAGGTGCCACGCCAGCAAACAGCGCTACGTAGTCCTCACCATAACCACCAGCAACCGCCTTACGCGCGGTACCTGTCTTACCCGCAACAGGGTAACCTTCAATGTGCGCTTTTCGCGCGGTGCCACCTTTTTCGGTAACGCCCACGAGCATTTCCAATACGCTTTGTGCCACTTCAGGTGACAACACCTGCGTACCTTCAGGCTCTTGCTTAAGCTTTAAAATCGAAACCGGATAAAGAACGCCCTTGTTACCTAAAATTGAATACATTCTGGCAAGCTGCAGTGGCGTAGCCATCAAGCCATAGCCAAAAGATAAGGTTGCCCGCTCAAACTCAGACCATCGACGACGGTCATGAATCAGTCCTGCACTTTCGCCTTCTAAATTAATACCTGAATAGTTACCCAGCCCCATAGTTTGATATGCGCCCAGCAATTCTTGCACTGGCATAGATAACGCAATCTTGGTCATACCGACGTTACTTGAATGGACCAAAATGCCACTCAAGGACAGATCGCCATAGTTGCGACCATCACGAACGATTTTACCGCCGATACGCATGCGGCCAGGATTGGTCTTAATAATGTCATTCGCTTTAATGGTGCCCGCCTCAAGTGCTGCGGCGACCACAAACGGCTTAATCGTTGAACCGGGCTCGTAAGAATCGGTCAATGCACGATTACGCATCCGATAGCTTTGTAGGTTCTCGCGAGAGTTGGGGTTATATGACGGCGTATTTACCATCGCCAATACTTCGCCGGTATGCACATCTAACACCACGATTGAACCTGATGTCGCTTGGTTTATTTCCGTGGCTTTTTTCAGTTCTCGATAAGCAAGCTGCTGAATGCGTTGATCAATACTTAACACCAAATCATTTGGGCTCTCGCCCTCTTGTACCATATCAAGACGCTCAACCACGTGGCCATCACGAGACTTTCTCACTTTCTGCTTGCTCGGCGTGCCCGTTAGCCAATCGTTGTAGGTATTCTCTATTCCCTCAATACCTTTGTCATCGATATTGGTGATACCGACTAACTGCGCGGCAATCTCACCGGTTGGGTAATAACGGCGCGACTCAGATTTAAGGTAAACACCCGGCAATTTTAGCTGTCTGATATAGTCGGCAACCGCAGGGGTGACTTGACGTTTAAGGTAGGTAAAGCGTTTACGAGGGTTCGACTGAACACGCTTTAGAATATCTTCTTTTGGCTCATGCAATACGTCAGCTAATGCTTGCCAGCGGCGCATATCGGCAAAACCATTTTTATCATGAACCACTTTAGGGTCGGCATAGACCGCTTTAACCGGCACACTGACGGCTAACATCTCACCATTGCGATCGGTGATCAGGCCACGCTGCACTTCACGACTGGTGGTACGCAGGGTGCGCATGTCACTTTCATGGCGCAGCTTTTCTGGCTCAATGATTTGAATATAAGCGGCGCGCCCAACTAGACTGGTGAACATCAGGCAGACAAAAGCCACAACAACGTATAAACGCCATTGGATCAACTGTGGTTTTTGTTTACGTTTAGCCTGTTTGCTCATGGGACTCTTACGACAACCTCTTCTTTTGGTAGCGGACGATTCATATTAAGTTCTTTGGTCGCTATCCGGGTTATTCGGCTATGCTCAGACCGTGATTGCTCCTCCAGGAGCAAGTTACGCCACTCAATATCCAGTCGATCTCTTTCTTGTAGCAACTGATCCCACTGGCTGATGTACTTTCGCCCTTCATGGCTGGTGTACACCACCGCAATCGCATTGAGCATCACGAGTAAGGCTAAGATCATTACCCACTTGTGATGCCAAAGATCTAGCAACACGATTCGAGTTAAGTTCAATTGCGATTTACTCACGCTAACCTCAAGCTCACTTAGGCTTCGTAAGGTAAACGCTGGGCAATACGTAACACCGAACTACGCGCTCTAGCATTACGCTCAACCTCTTCAGCTGACGGTTTAATCGCTTTGCCAATCCCCTTTAGCTTGCGTGATTTATTAAGCTCTTCTTCAGTGATAGGTAGGCCATGAGGCACACTTTCACCTTGGCTATTACGACGAATAAAGCGTTTCACCATGCGGTCTTCTAGCGAATGAAAACTGATCACCGATAAGCGTCCTTCTGGCGCCAATACGGTTAACGCGCCTTCTAGTGCTTGGTCTATTTGCTCCAGCTCGCTATTGATATAGATACGGATAGCTTGGAATACACGAGTCGCAGGATGCTTGTTACGCTCTTTGTTCTTAGTGATACGAGCAATTAAATCCGCCAGTTCTTTGGTGCGTAAAAAAGGCGCTTTCTCACGATCAGCGACGATACAGCGCGCAATATGGCGAGCATTTTTCTCTTCACCATAGGTTTTGAACACCCAAGCCATATCTTCAATTTCAGCACGAGCGATCCACTGCGCAGCAGTTTGGCCTTGAGAGTTATCCATACGCATATCTAATGGGCCGTCTCTTAAGAAACTAAAGCCGCGCTCGGCATCATCTAGCTGAGGCGATGACACGCCAAAATCCAGCAAGACGCCATCAATTTTGCCTTTTAAACCTAAGTCTTCGACATAGTCAGCCAACTGGCCAAAACCACCATGCACAATTTGAAAGCGGCTATCATCCTTAAACTGCTCTGCAGCGGCAATCGCCTGTGGATCTCGGTCGATAGCAATCAACCTTCCATTTGGTCCTAGCTCTGCAAGCACTTTTCTAGAATGACCACCACGACCGAATGTGCCATCAATATAGATGCCATCAGGTTTTATGTTTAAGCCTGCAACCGTTTCCGTTAACAGTACTGATAGGTGTTCAAATTCTTGTGTCATGGTTTTCTTCTGCTTTTAATTATCACTGACTAAAGTGAAAAATCTGCTAAACGTTCGTTTGCAGCCAAATCTTCATTAAGAATCGCTTCCCGACTCTGCTCAATCTGTTGTTGCCACGCCGCCTCGTCCCAAAGCTCAAACTTGTTGAGCTGGCCGACTAACATCACCCGCTTATCTAAGTTGGCATATTGACGCAAAGGCGTTGGTAACAGCATGCGACCATTACCATCTAATTCACATTCATGGGCGTATCCGAGCAACATGCGTTTAATTGCTCTTTCGGTAGGCTGTGTGTCGGAAAGTAATGCGAGTTTCGCTGCAATTTTTTCCCACTCTTGAATGGGATACAGCAATAAACACGAGGATTGAATATCTACAGTGATCACAAGTTGACTATTATGGCAGGCGTGCAGCGGCTCACGGTATCGCTTTGGTATTGCGATCCGCCCTTTGGTATCAAGGTTTATAGCGCTTGCCCCAGAAAACACCTTATTGTCGTCCCTGTTATTCTATAAATTATCCACAAATATCCACATTTCCCCACAACAGCTAAGTTTAGGGATAGAACGCAAGGCTTGTCAAGGAAAGCCGCTTATTTAAAATCCAGCAACCAAGCGGGTTAGCAGCTAATTTTGATTCATTTTTATTGAAAGCCGTTGAAAGGGATTTATGTGGGAAATTTATATCACTCTGTTCCTAAAAAGTAGGAAAAACAGGCAGAAGACGGGGAAGACTCATCACTGAGTAAACCTATCTGTGGATATTTTTGCCAATAAGTTAGCTTAGATAATAATCCCTCTCGCCTAATTTCCACTTTTATCACTCATTGGGCGGTCAGCGCAAAGTCCAAAAATTAAACATGGTTAAACATAATTAACCAAAGTCAGATCTCTAAAATATAAAAAAAACAAATTGCGACTAAATTTTAACCAGCAATGACCGATATAAGGGTAAAGGGACCAAAAATTAAGGAGAGGGAGATGATAAGCCTAGATAGTATGTATGCCATGCTTGCCAAACCCGTTATTGCAAAGCTGCATTCAAGTAAAAAAGTAAAGCGCCTCGATGCAACTGCAGCGATAACACCTGATAGCCATGAAGCCCCACAGTCACAATTGCCTCCGCATTTAGAACGGCGTTCAGGATCGGAGGATAGACGTAAAAATCAACAAATCGCTAACCAACTCAAGCCCGATCTAGAAAGAAGAACAGGGCCAACAACAGATCGACGCGATGCTGAAATTGAAACTGAAGCGAACCATTCAGAGCAGCAATCTGAGCTATCATCTGAGTTACAATCAAGCAGCGGGGAAGAACGTCCTGATTCAACCCACACTAAAATTGATATCAATGTATAAGGGTTAACGCGTTCTCGCGACTGCGTTTTGCCATCCCTTATATAAGTTTTCCCGTTTTTGTGCCGTTATCTGCGGCGTAAAGCTACGCTCAACTCCGGCCTTAAGCTTTAACTCATCGGTCGAGTTCCAAAACCCAACCGCTAGCCCAGCCAAGAACGCCGCGCCCATCGCAGTCGTTTCAGTCAAGTCTGGTCGCTGCACTTCAACGTTAGTAATATCAGCTTGAAACTGCATTAGAAAATCATTAGCGACTGCGCCACCATCGACTTTGATCTGCTTAAGCTCAACATTACTGTCTTTCGCCATGGCGTCGAGCAGATCACGGCTCTGATAAGCTATCGCTTCAAGTGCAGCCCGAATAATATGGTTGCGATTGGCACCACGAGTGAGCCCCACCAGTGCGCCTCTAGCATCAGGATCCCAGTAAGGAGCCCCCAAACCGACAAATGCAGGAATTAAATATACTCCATGGGTATCTTCAACTTTAGAGGCAAAGTACTCAGTATCTTGCGCATCACGAATAAGCCCTAGCTCATCTCTAAGCCACTGCACCGTTGCGCCCCCCATAAATACAGAGCCTTCTAATGCGTAGTTGACTTCGCCGTTAGCACCAATGCCGATGGTGGTTAATAACCCATGCTGTGACTGAACCGCTTCAAGGCCAGTGTTCATCAATAAGAAACACCCAGTACCGTAGGTATTCTTTGCCATGCCCTCTTCGATACAAAGTTGACCGAAGAGTGCAGCTTGTTGATCGCCTGCCATACCGGCAATGGCAATGTTACTGCCTTCGCCTGCGATTCGAGTGTGACCATAAATGGCTGATGAAGGCTTTACTTCAGGTAAGATTGAGCGGGGAATATTGAGCGCTTGAAGCAGAGTCACATCCCATTCTTGAGTGTGAATATTAAATAACATGGTGCGCGATGCATTGGTCGGATCGGTAACGTGGGCTTTGCCCTCGGTCAGTTTCCAAACTAACCAAGTATCAATGGTACCAAACAACAACTCACCTTTTTCAGCGCGCTCTCTGACTCCATCAACGTTATCCAGAATCCACTTAATTTTTGTGGCGGAGAAATAGGGGTCGAGTAGCAAGCCCGTCGTTTGCTTGACATAGTCCTCAAGTCCCTGTGCTTTGAGCTCATCACAGATATCTTTACTACGGCGGCATTGCCACACAATTGCATTGTAAACAGGCTTGCCAGTGGCTTTATCCCATATCACCGTCGTTTCACGCTGATTGGCAATACCGATAGCCGCGACATCTTCACTGTGAATATCTGCCCGAGCCAATACTTCAATGAGTGTCGAACTTTGTGACGCCCAGATCTCCATTGCGTCATGCTCAACCCAGCCCGGTTTAGGATACAGTTGGCTAAACTCTCGCTGACAGCTTGCGACCATATGAGTATTATGATCGAACACTATGGCACGCGAACTTGTTGTGCCTTGATCCAGTGCGATGATGTATTTCTTGGACACTAATACTTTCCTTATTTGCGTGTTTCTTTTAACAAGCCTATCTCTGGTTGCATAATCTCTGGCTGGAGAATGTCAGGCGTATTCACTTCTTTCCAGATAGTTTCGTCACAAGCATGGGCAGGGTAATACCATACGGCATTAATTTTATCGCCCGATAACTGATAAACGCCTAGGCTGCACTGACTACTTTGCTCGCCATCATGACTCCAAACAACTTCTTCAACCGTACTGACATAATTCGCTGAAACAACAATTTGTCTTAGGGTTGCTTTGGCGTCTGTAAGGCTGGCAAAGTAATCCGTCATCGCAGCGCCGAGTTCATGCTGGCTAGAGGTTTCAATATCTATTTTAGAGCCTGATAAATTAAACCAGTGCACATTTGGCGTAGTGTGCTGTAACAGCTGTTCAACACTATGGTTATTAAAGCCCTGGATAAATTGTTTTACGACGAGTACAGATTTAGGCGGTTGGCTTACATCTTGTTGTGGCAGAGCAGCACTAACAGTAGATGATAAACTCATCAACGCAGAGCCGACAGCCAATAACCAAGTTTGGGGTTTCATGGTGAACCTCTTTTTTTATGCATAAAGTGAATGAGATCAAACCAGCCTACGACTAACAACTGCCCCGTGGGCATTAATTAAGGCGTTTTATCTTTTTTACCACGAAACCGACCAAGCAATCCAACTCGGCTGCACTTGAGTCAAAACCAGCAACAACAAATCCTCTCCTATGCCATCCATGGCATTCAAGGATAAGTACCTCCTGTACAAATCCCCTCCTATGCCATCCATGGCATTCAAGCCATTCAAGCCATTCAAGCCATTCAAGCCATTCAAGCCATTCAAGGATAAGTACTTCCTGTACAAATCCTCTCCTATGCCATCCATGGCATTCAAGGATAAGTACTTCCTGTACAAAAAAGCCCCGCAATGCGAGGCTTTAACAGTAACGATTAGGGCTGAAGCAGCTTAGCTTTAGCTAAGGCAACCTCCGCGTAGTTGTTACGGGTTTAGAAACGGTAAGTCGCTTGAACACCAACAAGAATGATGTTGCCGCTAACTTGACCTTCGAACGTGCCGCCAAACATAGCAGAGTCAGCTTCATGTTCATGAATTGGTGACTCATCGGCAAAGATGTATGTCGCACCAAAATCGAAATCTAGGTTGTCGCTATACTGGTAACCATAACCCACGCTTAACCATAAACGGTCAACTTCAGGGATTGTAGTAGTACGGTTAGCGTCAGACACTGCAGCTTGGTCGTAAGCAACACCTGTTCTTAGCGTTGATTTTTGTGACAACTGGTAAGTTGCACCAACGGCAAAGCGGTAGTTGTCTTCCCAGTTTTCTTGTTTAACTAGAATAGGATCAGCGGAGATCTCTGGGATCATGGCTTCTAGCTTTTCAAACGAACTCCAATCAGTCCAGTTAACACTTGCGTGGATAGCAAGTTTCTCAGTCAACTGATGGAAGCTAGCAATTTCTGCTGTGGCTGGAAGTGCGAGCTCCATTGAACCATCATACTGGCTAGAAGGTGCTTTACCTTGCATTAGCATTGCAACATCAAAACCGAAACCTTTAGCGTCTCCTTCAAGGTTTTGCTCTACTTCAGAGCGGTAGTTAAAACCGATACGGTTATCGGCGTTAATCTGCCATGCACCGCCTAACTGCCAACCCCAAGAGATATCATCGCCTTCCATGTACTTTAGCGTGGTACCTGCAGGAACAAAAGTGCCAGTTGGCGCTTGAGCACCGAAGCTACCTTCGCCTAATACTAAGCGCACACCCGCACCAACACTGAATTGCTCGTTTATGCGGTAAGCAACGTTCGGGTTAATTTCGATTGCCATAATCGAGGCTTCATTGCCAAACTGAGTCGCAAGAAAGTCATCATCTAGCTCAGTCGCCATGCCGAAGTTACTGCCAACGGCCAAACCGAGAAACCATTGTTCATTTAACTGATGCGATACGTAGAAGTTAGGCACGACAGCGTCACCTGCAATATCTTTTGCTGATGACGGAGTAGTAACCCCATTTGATGTCACTTCACCGTCAACATTGATATCCGGCATCACTAAAATGGCGCCAGTAGTCATTTGCGTGCCTTCAAGATAAGTCAGCATTGCAGGGTTACGGAATTGCGCCGCAGCGTTATCGGCCATCGCTGCTTCACCAGCGTACGCACGACCTAACCCAGTTGCAGAGTATTCAGCTAATTGAAAGCCAGCAGCTTGAACCTGTGTAACTGTCCCCAAAAGTGCTGTACTCACAGCAAGAGTTATTAAACGCTTATTCATTTGTCATCTCTAATTATGTTAACAAGAAGTAGAGTCTTAACTCCACTTTTTAATGGCGGCGATTTTACAACTGCAGAATATCTTTTCAAGTACTTTATAAAAAACAGCATAAAACACTGGCAAAAATAACAAATGGCAGAGTAAACATAGAAGAGGTCACACTTTAAAACATAGCAAGGGTGTCACTAAAGGCATTTCGCGTCGCTGAACAGCATTGGAAATGACAAAGGAAATCATGTAAATACAAATTAAATCATACAGATACAAACATAAAAAGCCTAGTACACATGTACCCTGCAAATCTAGCTAAAAAGCAGTGTAAATAACTGCCTATTTTATCGAGTAGGAGTTAAGTTGAAGGGCGAAAACGTTAAAGTAAAGCAAAAACAATAACTAAACTAATTAAATAAAGACTAAATTAAACAAGGCCATTTAGGAATAAATCTAAATGGCCTTACAAAAACCCATTAACGGTACATATGTACGCTAATTTTTAGACCTACTTTTAATACCGCTAGCCTCTCCAAGAGGGAATGTTAGCTTCATAATTAGCAATCGTATCGACATGTGACAATGTCAGGCCAATTGCATCTAATCCGTTTAATAGGTTATGCCTAGCCGACTGAGCAATTTCAAAATGAAATAACGCGCCTGACGGACTGGTCACAGTCAAAGCTTGCAGATCAACACTAATCTCCGCTCCTTCTTCAGCTTCAACCTCAGCCAATAATTGCTTAACCTCAGTATCCGCTAGCTTTACTGGCAACAAGCCATTATTAATCGAGTTGCCATAAAAGATATCGGCAAAACTCGGTGCAATAATCACCTTAAAGCCAAAATCAGCCAATGCCCATGGCGCATGCTCTCGACTTGAGCCACAGCCAAAGTTTTCCTGCGAAAGCAAAATTGACGCTCCCGCATAACGAGGCTTATTCAGATTAAAAGCTGGATTAGGTTTATCGCCAGCATCATCTAGATAACGCCAATCATGAAATAAGTGAACACCAAAGCCATCTCGGGTCACTTTTGACAAAAATTGCTTAGGGATGATCTGGTCGGTATCAACGTTTGCACTATCTAAGATAACCGCAAGCCCTGTATGTGAGATAAATGGTTGCATGCTGTGCTCCTAGTATGGTTTACGAATATCAACAAAATGCCCTGCAACAGCGGCAGCGGCCGCCATAGCAGGACTCACTAAGTGAGTACGACTGCCGCGTCCTTGTCGACCTTCAAAGTTACGATTACTCGTTGATGCGCAGCGATCGCCCGCTTCCAACTTATCGTCGTTCATTGCTAAGCACATAGAACAACCCGGCAAGCGCCACTCAAAGCCCGCATCCAAGAAGATGCGATCTAACCCTTCTGCCTCGGCTTGCTCTTTTACTAGACCCGAGCCCGGCACCACAATGGCTTTTACACCCGATGCCACTTTACGGCCTTTAGCGTGAACGGCTGCAGCGCGCAGATCTTCAATACGTGAGTTAGTACATGAGCCAATGAACACCTTGTTTATGCTGACGTCTGTCATTAAGGTGCCCGCACGCAAATCTACATATTGCAGCGCTTTTTCAATACTGGTTTTAACCGTGGAGTTTGTTTCTTCAGCCGGATTGGGAACCTGTTGATCAATCGCAACCACTTGGCCAGGGTTGGTCCCCCAGGTTAATTGTGGCGCAATATCTTTCGCTTCAATCACCACGCTGGCATCAAATACTGCATCGGCATCGGTTTTCAGTTCGCTCCAAGCAGCAATGGCTTGATTCCAGCTTTCACCTTTTGGTGCAAACTCGCGGCCTTCTAAGTACTCAGCGGTGGTGGCGTCTGGTGCGATCATGCCCGCCTTCGCCCCCATCTCGATGGCCATATTACATACTGTCATTCGGCCTTCCATTGTGAGCGCTTCAATCGCCTCACCGCAAAACTCCACCACGTAGCCGGTACCGCCATCCATGCCAATTTTACCAATAATGGCTAGCACGATATCTTTAGCCGTAATGCCATCAGCAACATGACCACGCACTTCAATCTTCATCGTCTTGGCTTTAAGCTGACGCAAAGTTTGCGTTGCCATGACATGTTCAACTTCTGAGGTACCAATACCAAACGCTAGCGCCCCAAAAGCACCATGGGTTGCAGTATGTGAGTCGCCACATACAATCACAGTACCTGGCAGGGTGATGCCAAGTTCAGGCCCCATCACATGCACTATGCCTTGGTTTTTATGGTGGATATCATAGAGGCGAACACCAAACTCTTTACAGTTACGCTCGAGCGTTTCAACTTGGATACGTGCCATAGGGCTTAGTGCATCCAGGCTCGCACTGGTTGTTGAAGTGTTGTGGTCCATGGTGGCAAAGGTTTTTTCTGGCGCGCGCATACGACGCCCAGCCACCTCAAGACCACTAAATGCTTGAGGTGATGTCACTTCATGCACTAAATGCCTATCTACATAGATGATTGGCGCCTCACCTTCGGCCGCAAACACAATATGGTCATCCCATACCTTTTCATACAAAGTCTTAGCCATGGTTACACCCCTTCTCTGATCAACTTAGCAATGTAATCACCCATTTCACGGGTTGATTTTGCCTTGTGGTGCTCATCACTTGATAACAATTCACCGGTTAGGTAGCCATCACTTAAGGCTTTACCGACAGCATTTTCAATCGTTGTCGCCGCTTGCTCTTGCTTAAGGCTATGGCGCAGTAATAATGCCGCAGACAGAATTTGCGCTACTGGGTTAGCAATCCCTTGGCCGGCAATATCTGGCGCACTGCCACCCGCGGGCTCGTATAGTCCAAAACCAGAACTATTCATACTAATCGAAGAGAGTAAGCCCATTGAACCCGTTAACATGGCGATTTCATCAGAGATGATGTCACCAAAAAGGTTAGAACACAGCATGACATCAAACTCATCAGGACGGCGTAGCAACTGCATGGTCGCATTGTCGATATAGATATGTTCAAGCTCAACATCTGGAAAATCTTTAGCGACCTCTTCAACCACTTCACGCCATAAAACCGAGCAAGCTAGCACGTTGGCTTTGTCTACAGAGGTGACTTTCTTGCGGCGACCTTGGGCAGTTTCAAAGGCGATTTTCGCAATGCGGCGGATCTCTTTGCGACTATAACGCATGGTATCGAACGCTTCTTCATTCTCACCTTCACCTTGGCGCCCTTTTGGCTTACCAAAGTAAATACCACTGGTTAGCTCTCGCACACAAAGCACGTCAAAACCACGAGAAGAGATATCGCTGCGTAGCGGTGACATATGCTCAAGGCCCGCGTGCAGCTTTGCCGGACGCATATTGCAAAAAAGCTCGAAGTGGCCACGTAGTGGTAATAATGCGCCGCGTTCTGGCTGATCATTAGGAGCAAGGTGCTCCCACTTTGGGCCGCCCACTGAGCCAAACAAAATTGCGTCCGCCGCTTCACAACCTTTTAGTGTGGCTTCAGGTAGCGGGCAACCGTGATTATCGATCGCCGCGCCGCCAACATCATATTCAGTATATTCAATCGATAGTGCAAAACGCTCTTCTGTCGCCTTTAGCACTTTGCGCGCCTCAGCCATCACTTCTGGCCCAATACCATCTCCCGCCAGTACTGCAATCTGATAACTCATACTTCAGCTAACTCCTGTAATGTATTCTTAAATCTATTCTTTTAATCTACAAATTTGGCAACATTAAAACAGCGAGGTTACACCCCACCGAGTGCTTGTTTGGTTTGTTGGATCCGTTGTTTGCAATCGGCGACTTTGTCCGCGCGCCATGTCAAATTCATCACATGAATCAAGGCTTTTGCCGAGGCTTCGACGACATCAGTCGCAAGCCCGACGCCATGAAAATTCTGTTCACGGTATTTAGCAGTAATATCTACCTGGCCAAGAGCATTTTGGCCTTCGCCCTTTGCACTTAACTGGTAGCTAGTAATATTGATTTCACAACCACTGGCACGAGCAACCGCCTTATATGCTGCATCAACAGGACCATTGCCAGTGGCGGCTTCGGTAATTAATTCACCATTAACAGCCACTTTTACCGTTGCAGTGGCGCTGCCTTCGGTTGAGTCTGAATGCACAACCAACTGTTGTAACCTAAAGTGGTCATCGGCTTCGGCTTGGGCCTCCATAAAGGCTAATGCTTCTAAATCATAATCAAATACTTGGCCTTTTTTGTCTGCTAACGCCAAGAAGTCTTCATACAGTACATCCATGTCGTAATCTTGTTCACCATAGCCAAGCTCACTCATGCGGTGCTTGATAACATGACGCCCAGAACGCGATGTCATATTTAAGTTGCTACGGTTCAGCCCAATGCTCTCGGGTGTCATAATCTCATAGGTATTTTGCGCCTTTAACATGCCGTCTTGATGAATGCCTGATGAGTGAGTAAACGCATTGGCGCCCACTATCGCCTTGTTGGCTTGAACCGGCATATTACAAAGTTGACTCACTAAGCTTGAGGTACGGTGGATCTCTTTGGCATTTATGCCCGTCTCTAAACCTAACTCGCCTTTACGAGTCGACAAGATCATGGCGATCTCTTCTAATGAACAGTTACCCGCACGTTCACCAATGCCATTTACGGTACATTCAATTTGTCGAGCACCGTGCTGCACAGCGGTAATAGAATTAGCCACCGACAAGCCTAAGTCGTCATGGCAATGCACTGAGATCACCGCTTGATCAATATTGGGGACACGGTTAAATAGCGTTTGAATAATGCCGCCAAATTCGCTCGGCACCGTATAACCTACGGTATCGGGAATATTGATAGTACGTGCGCCAGCCTTAATCGCCTCCTCCACCATGCGGCATAAGTTGTCGATAGGCGTACGCCCTGCATCTTCACAAGAAAACTCAACATCATCGGTAAATCGGCGCGCATATTTAACCGCACCAACAGCCATTTCAAGTACCTGATCAAACGAACGCTTTAATTTACTCTCAACATGAATCGTCGAGGTTGAAATAAAGGTGTGAATACGGAACTGGTCCGCTACTGATAACGCTTGGGCTGCGGCATCAATATCTTTCTCTAATGCACGTGACAATGCACACACCCGGCTATTCTTAATGGTTCTCGCTATGGTTTGTACCGACTCAAAATCGCCTGGAGAAGACACTGGAAAACCCACTTCCATAACGTCTACACCTAAACGCTCTAGCGCGAGTGCAATTTGAAGTTTTTCCTTAACCGTTAAGCTAGCTGCTAATGCTTGTTCACCATCACGTAAGGTGGTGTCAAATATGATAACTCGGTTAGACATCTATCTTCTCCATTGAACATCAATGTTCAGTTATGCGTTCTCGTTGCTATTTGGCGTTTAATACCGATGACTTTAAATACAAAAAACCCCGCATTTTGGCGGGGTTTAATAATGCTGGCTTGTTTTCAAGCGTATAACACTAAGTCCTCCGCGCAGAGTCTGCGAGAATGAGAATAAGGAGTCTTAGTTGCGTATCGTTATATTTCATCATTTTTCATCCAGCCTAACCTTTCATTCGCTGCGACTATTTATTCATCGCAGATGGATAACCATTCCCAACACCCTAGCTGGGACGGTTAATTTTTAACTCGCATCAGCATCAGTGTCAACCATAAACTCGCTTACTTCAGTTATTTTCAAGCGACATATCGCTCACTAAAGCCACTAAAAAGATATTTTATGGCGTAAAACACCTCACTTTTGACTTTTTTCATCACCAGGCAATACATATGCTTAACCTATCGCAATATTGTCGCGCCAACAGCTTTTTTATGCATATTTTATTTAAATTAGTTATAATGCCGACTTAGTTCGAAATAAAAGTGGATAAGGATTACCTCTGGAGCGTTTTAAAATGGATTTTCGTATTATCGTCCTCAGCTTTCTGCTGTGGTGTTCGCCTGCGTATTCATCGACTTTAGAGCACCTTGACCAACTTAACACTGCCGTCTTCCAATATCCCAACCAAGCACTCGAGACTATCCACGATATTGAAAAAAACCTTCACGCCTATTTAGACCCTAAAGTGTTGCAGTTACGTATGAGCGCATTTAAATGCGAAACCTACTTACAGCTAGGTGAAAATGCTGCCGCGATAAACTTAGCTCGATTTAATGAAGCAAAAGCCAAACGCTTGAAGCTCGATGAAGTTCGGCCTTACTTTCTGAACTGTATGGCACAAGCCTATGTTAACTATGGTAATTACCAACAAGCGCTGCCGCTAATCCACTCTTCGATCACCATGTCACGCCGCCTAGAACAAGCTCAAGCACTAATAAATGGTTTGTGGATTAGAAGTCAACTCGACGCCAAGGTACAGCATAACGACACCGCCATCGAAGACTTACGTCTCGCGCTAGATCTATACCCTCAGGTTAGCCAACAAAATGAACCCTGGCTTCTTACCCCCATCGCATACTTAAATGCAGCTATGGCTAAATTGCTGATGGCAGAGAATGAAGAGGAAGAAGCGACAAAATTTCTCAATAAGGCACTGCAAGATAAGCATTCTGCAGGGAAAATGGCACTTAACGTCTCTATTAGTGCCGCCAACTTAGCCCAAGCGAATAATCAGGTTAAGCTAAGGGACCATTATGTTCAGGAAGCGCGAACTAAACTCGCTGAGCTTGGTAGCCCTTTTGAGTTAGCCAAGGCCTATATGCAAATAGCCTTTATTGACTTTAACAGCGGTAAATATACCAGTGCAGAGCAACTGCTTCATTTAAGCATTAACACGCTTAAGAAAGAGTCAAACGCGAGCGCAACCATTAGCGCCTTACATTTACTAGCCCAAGTCAACTTAGCCCAAGGTCAAGAAAACCTAGGTTTAGAGCAGATGAATGAAGCGATAGCCATCGCTAAACAAAAAGACCTATATACGGACCTTAAATACTGCTATACGGTGCTAGCGACATATTTTGCAGAGAAACAAAATTTTGCTTTAGCCTATGATTACCAGTTAAAGCAATTTCAGGCTGCTGAAAATGAAACGCTATTTATCCAAAATATTTGGTTATCCCATTTAAAGTCAGATTTAAGCCGCCAACAACAAGCCTCTGAAAACCTGCAGAGCACCAGCGCCCAAGTCATCTCTAGCCAACTCATTCCGAGTCAGTTTTTGCCGATTATTGTTATTCTTGTCAGCTTGATTATCTTTATTGGCTGGTATCACAGACAGACAGCAAAAGCGCCATCAATCACTAAAGAACCTCCCCCTATAAGACCTAACGCCACAGGTAATCAGAAACTAGAAGATATGCTGAGCGTCAGTAAGCATGCCAATTATAAGCTGTCATTATTAGTGCTAGATCCGAGTAATATTTTAGCTAGCGACGTGCCGATTATGATCGAACAACTAAGGAGCAAGTTGAGAGATCAAGATCTGTTATTTTTACAATCGGAGCAGCAATTGGTAGTGATGCTGCCTCATACTTCAGAGGCTGCGGCTATTAATGTCATCGAGCAGCTTTCGGAGGTAGTGGCGGTATGGCAAAACGATAGCAAGGTCAATATCGGCCTTGCTAGTATGCAGCAATTTGATAATTTACAATCTATGATAAAACGCGCTAATATCAGCCAATTACGACGATTAAAGCCTGTCAGCAAGGCCTCTAAACACGTTTAGCTGTAATGCCAATCAGTAAAATACGGTGACAGTGACTCTGAGCCATCACTCTTTGTCACGCCCGCAAGCTAATCTTTAATCACGATAGGGTTAGCCTTCAGCAAGATAGTCCGCTATTTCATCTAAAAATTCGCCACCAAAGCGTTCAAGTTTACGCTCACCGACACCATTCACCGCCAGCATTTCACCTGGGCTTGTCGGCAATATGGCTGCCATTTCAGCTAACGTCGCATCGTTAAACACTAGGTACGGCGGCACATCTAACTCTTCCGCCAACGTTCGTCGCAATAGCTTAAGCCTTGCAAATAGTTTGCGGTCGTAATTAAGTGGCGCGCGCGAGTTATTGCTACGGCGCTTAGTGGTTTGAATCACAATACGCGGTTCAGCAAGTAATAACTCAACCTCTCCCTTTAATACTGCGCGCGCAGAAGGGTTTAGGGTCACTGAAGAGCCGCGGGTGATATCTTGATTCGCTAGCCCTAAGTGGATCAACTGCCTGATCACACTGAGCCAATGTTCATGGCTCTTCTCTTTGCCAATCCCCCAAGTGGATAGCTTGTCATGACCACGCTCAATCACGCTCGCCGACTTTGACCCGCGCAGCACCTCAATCAGATGATTAATACCAAAGCGCTGGCCAATGCGATAGATGCAAGACAAGACTTTCTGTGCATCTTGAATACCATTATATTTCTTCGGCGGATCGAGACAAATGTCGCAGTTACCACACGCTTGCAGTGCGGGCTCATCGAAGTAATGCAGTAATACTTGGCGTCGACAGGTCTGCGCTTCAGCAAAAGCCGCCATAGTATTGAGTTTATGAAACTCCACTTGCTGCTGTGGGCCCGGCTCAGATTGTTCGATTAAATGACGTACTCGGCCGATATCGGCAGGATCAAATAACATTAAGGCTTCAGAATCTAAACCATCACGACCCGCACGGCCCGTTTCTTGATAATAAGACTCAACACTCTTTGGAATATCGTAATGCACGACATAGCGGACGTTAGACTTATTGATCCCCATGCCAAATGCCACAGTCGCCACCACAATATCGAGCTGGTCTTTTAAAAATCGGTCTTGAACATCTGAACGCTCTTCTTGAGTTTTACCCGCATGGTACGCCTCGGCTTGATGCCCTTGCAGACGTAATCGGTCGGCGACCTCATCGACTCGGCGACGACTACTGCAATACACTATGCCACTGGTACCATTTTGCGCATCAACAAACTGACGCAACTGGTTCGCCGCGTTAAGCTTCTCAGCCACGGTATAACGAATATTGGGCCTATCAAAACTGGTCAATAACGAATGGGGCGTAATGGTCAAGCGCTGGCAAATATCTGCGCGAGTCGCTTTGTCGGCCGTTGCGGTTAGCGCCATAATAGGCACTTGCGGAAATTGTTGGCGTAACCTGCCTAATGCAGCATATTCGGGTCTAAAATCATGACCCCACTGCGAGATACAGTGCGCTTCATCGATAGCAAACAACGACACATTAAGCTCATGCAATCTATCGATAAAACTCGCCTGCAGTAACCGCTCAGGCGATACATACAACAGCTTTAACTCGCCATAACGCATCTTTTGCAAAACTTGTAGGCTCTCTTCTCTTGGTTGAGATGAGTTTAAGTAGGCTGCAGACACGCCTGTTTGAATCAGGCTATCGACCTGATCTTTCATTAAGGAGATCAGCGGGGAGACCACAACTGTCAGACCAGGCATGATTAATGCTGGCAATTGATAACACAGGCTTTTACCACCGCCAGTAGGCATGATAACTAAGCAATCTTGTCCCGCGCAGATCTGTTCAATAACCTCTCGCTGCCCCTCTCTAAAAGTACGGTAACCAAATACCGACTGAAGGGTGGAAGATAATTGATCGACCGAATTATCGAGCGCAACCGGATCCATAGTAAACCTGTATTAAAAATAGGGTCGACTATTCTAATTGAGGCGAGCGACATTGTCTCTCTCGATTCTCGCTACTGCATAAAATTTGAGCTTGCGTCGCAGTAACTATTAACGATAGGTTAAATACTCTAATGAGATCGCTAATCGGCAAAAGGAAGCAAGATGAGTCAGCTTATTCAACAAGAAACGCTACGCAGAGTGGCTGAGATTTTCGACAAGCATGTACCGTTTCATAACTTACTCGGTATGGATATCAAACGCTACGATATGGACGGGGTCGAAATTCAGGTGACCATGAAACCTGAGCTGATTGGCAATATTCATCAACAAATTTTGCATGGCGGAGTGACCGCAACCGTACTCGATGTGGTTGGCGGGCTCACCGCATTTTCAGGCTTAGTCGCCAGCCGTGATGACTGGAGCATAGAGGAGTTAGAGCATCGCATTAAAACGCTAGGGACGATTGATCTACGAGTTGACTATCTTCGTCCAGGCCGTGGTGAAATCTTTACCGGAACAGGCACTGTGATCCGCGCAGGGAATAGAGTGTCAGTCTCACGAATGGAGCTGCACAACGAAAAAGGTGACCATATTGCTTTTGGTACAGGCACTTACATGGTTGGCTAACATGGGAGAAGTTATTATCGGAGAGTTAGCAGCGGGTATTTTTAACACTGAAGTGGCAGTAAAAGTTTCCTCTGTGTCACTTTATAACAACAGCAAGCCACTTCAATAAAGCCGCCCACCCGCTTGAGTCTATTGCTTAGCAAGACTACAATCTGCGGCTACTTTCCTATTTAGTATATTTCAATGCAAGAAGCTGAATACCGTAAAGGCATACTGTACGCCATTTGCGCCTATACCCTTTGGGGATTTGCCCCGATTTATTTCAAATTACTCGGTGATGTTCCTGCAACTGAGATCTTGCTGCATCGAGTCATTTGGTCATTTTTCTTTGTTACTATTCTCGTCACATTTTTTGGTGGCTTTGCTCGTCTGCGCCATTTACTAAAACAGCCAAAACAACTCGCGGTACTTTGCGTCACCTCGCTGTTGATTGCTGGTAACTGGTTACTGTTTATTTGGGCGGTCAATAACGATCATATGCTCGATGCCAGCTTAGGTTATTTCATCAACCCACTGGTGAATGTCAGCCTAGCGATGATATTTCTGGGTGAGCGCTTACGTAAATTACAATGGGCAGCGGTTGCACTCGCCGCTACAGGCGTGACCATCCAGCTGGTCTCATTTGGCTCAATTCCACTCGTTTCACTGGGCCTAGCATGTTCATTTGCTTTCTACGGTTTACTGCGTAAAAAAGTGAACGTCGACGCTAAGACCGGCTTACTGGTAGAAACCGCTATTTTAATGCCAATAGCGTTAATTTTTCTATTTACCAATATGGGCGATTCATTAACTCGTCTGCTCACTAACGATTGGCATTTGAATCTACTGCTCGTAGCTGCTGGTATCGTGACCACGATTCCTTTGCTGTGCTTTGCCTCTGCAGCCGTTAGGATCCCGTTTTCAATGCTGGGTTTTTTCCAGTACATAGGCCCAAGTATTATGTTTGTGTTAGCCATCAGCTTATTCAATGAACCGTTTGATGCCGAAAAAGGCATTACTTTCGCGTTCATTTGGGCTGCATTGATTCTATTTACTACAGACATGTTTTATAAGCGTAAGCCTAAAAAACACTTGGTATAACTAGCCATTGATGGCAATAAAAAAGCGAACCTTGTGGTTCGCTTTTTTTATCGTTATTGACTCAGCAGCTTATCCGGCTCTTGTAAACTCAATATGATCCGGTATCCACGCAACCTTGGGATCATCACCAGATTTTGCTCTTCTCTCATGACTACAAAGGCTTTTTATTTATAGGACAATCTACACCAACCTAATTGATAACTATACCCAAACGACTTGAACATGCTCATTTCAGAGGCCTTGCGCGAGTTCAATTCTAGGCGTATTAGCGTAGGAATGGTAACTCCCTTTTAAGCTAGTGCAACAACGAAGTGGGCTTGCGCAAAGCCTTCTTTGATGGGTTTTAATGCACTTTCTGCTGCGTTATTGATCTTGCTAAGGGAACAACCATTAACTGCAATCAACGCCTTGCTTAAAGCGCATTAAATTCCCACTGAACCCTGCATCTTCAGGTGGCTTGGGTATAGGCATTACGACACCATTGTGACAGGCTCAAATTTTAAAGCCGGCTTTCGCTGACGTGAGTGGTGCCAGTGCATAAACTTGAGGCATGACCGCGCCTAATTAACCATGATAACCAGATTTTTAGCAGCCAATACTCTCGTCAACATCTCAGCCTTTCTTCCATATGACTCTCAATACCAATCAGCATAAGTCTAGCGCTAAAATCTTCGATTTACGTTGGTAGTTATACAGCTGCTTTTTCTTTTCTGGTAACTCATCAACTTCAACGATATTAAAGCCATGCTCTAAGAACCAATGGATACTGCGGGTGGTTAAGGCAAACAAACGCGAATAGCCTCTCACTCTTGCCTGACCAATAATATTTTGCAGTAACACACTGCCTCTATCGGCATCACGGTAGTCAGGATGCACCACTAAACAAGCAAACTCGCCCGCATTATCTTCCTCGAAGGGATAAAACGCGGCGCAACCTATCACCAAGCTATCGCGCTCAATTAGCATAAATTGCTCAATCTCCATTTCGAGCTGTTCACGAGAGCGCCTAACTAAGATCCCTTTTTGCTCCAATGGACGAATGAGGTCGAGCACGCCACCGATATCGCTAATTGTTGCTCTACGCAAGCGCTCAGCGCTTTCTGTCACAATCTGTGTGCCAATGCCATCGCGGGAGAAAAGCTCTTGTAGCAAGGCTCCGTCATCGAGATAACTAACAAAGTGACACCGACTCACGCCATTACGACAAGCATCGATACTTGCCTGTAAAAAGGCCTTTGTGCCCACACATAGCGGTGTCGCCTCTGGCAGTTCATTCAAGATATTTTGTGCATCGGTCGGCATCAATTCGGCAATGACCTGCTCTGTGTCGTCCAAAATACCCTTTTGCGAACTAAAACCTATCATCTTGTCAGCTTTGAGTTTAATCGCTATCTGAGTGGCAACTTCTTCGGCAGTCAGGTTAAAGCTTTCGCCTGTCACTGACGCAGCGACAGGGCCAAGTAATACAATACAGCCGCTATCTAGCTGCCGTTTCAGGCCTTGACTGTCGATTCGGCGCACTTTACCGCTGAGGCAATAATCAACGCCATCTTCAACTCCTAGCGGCTGTGCAATCACAAAGTTGCCACTAACAACATTGATCTGCGCACCTTGCATAGGTGTGTTACTTAAGCTCATTGATAAACGAGCGGTAATATCAAGATGTAAGCCACCAACAACCTGCTTAATCACCTTAAGAGCATCTTCTTCTGTGACTCTCACGCCATTGTAATATTCGGCAGGCAGACTGTGTTGCGCGAGGGCTTCATCAATTTGAGGCCTAGCACCATGAACCAAGACAATCTTGATCCCTAAACTATGCAGCAGCGCGATATCGTTGATGATCGCGCGAAACTGTTTCTGAGCTAAGGCTTCACCACCCAGCATCACAACAAAGGTTTTGCCCCTATGGGCATTCACATAGGAAGCAGAATGACGAAATCCATCAACAAGTTCAGTGGTACGCACGCTAAGATCACCTTTCGAATGAATAGAGATTTATCTGAAAACCAATCTTCAGAGATTAACTTCAGCCACCCCAAAGATACTAATGCATTTAAATTCAATTAAAAAGCATTTACCCTCACGTTGCGAAAGTATTTTTATAAGCAGAAATAGCAGAGCATGCCATCCGCAACATGCCGTTAATGGATCTTGACCCTGGGGCCGAAGCGCCATAATAAACTTAATTTATCAGCAGTTAACGAACTTAGCATTACAAAATCAACAGTGTAACTGAGCTATCTTCTAGATGAGTTTTATAGCATGCCACAAGAAGGTTAAGCAGAACTTTAATGAATGATTACGCAAACAATACCCATCAGCATAATTAATGTGTGCATTCTGCAGGAAATCAAAGCGCGGTAAGTATTTACGATAGCCAATAGCTTATGAGAAGGGTTTGACTTATGGCGTTAAAAAAGAGCGGTTAAACATAGCGCGTTTCGTAAATTTAAGACAAAAAAAAGCCTCTAAAAATAGAGGCTTTTCCAAGATGCTTAAAACAAGTAATTACTTGATTTTAGCTTCTTTGTACATAACGTGCTGACGAACAACTGGATCAAATTTCTTGATTTCCATTTTTTCAGGCATGTTACGCTTGTTTTTTTCAGTCGTGTAGAAGTGACCAGTGTTAGCGCTAGAAACTAGCTTGATCTTCTCACGATTACCTTTAGCTTTAGCCATGGTTTATTACACCTTCTCGCCGCGGGCACGAAGTTCAGCAATAACAACTTCAATACCTTTCTTATCGATGATACGCATACCTTTAGTAGATATACGTAGCTGTACGAAACGCTTTTCGTTTTCTAACCAGAAACGGTGGTTCTGTAGGTTAGGTAAAAAACGACGACGCGTTGCGTTCTTCGCGTGCGAACGGTTGTTACCAACCATTGGTCGCTTGCCAGTTACTTGGCATACTCTTGACATGTCAATCTCTCCAAAACAATATTTAACGCTCGAGCATTAATGCACCTCGAACACGGCCGTCGCCTGAGGCACACAACAGAGGGCGCATTTTATACAGGATCTAAAATCAAAGATCAAGGAATAGATTAATCCATCCATCCCCTTTCAGCGAAAGAAACTATCTCTCGATCGCCCACAACCATGTGATCCAGTAAGGAAACATCAATAGTTTGTAAGGCTTGTTTCAATCGCTCAGTAATTCGTCTATCGGCTGTACTTGGTTCTGCAATTCCAGAAGGATGATTGTGACACACGATCACAGCCGCAGCCTTTTTTTCAAGCACCAAACTCACCACTTCACGCGGATAAACTGATGCTGAATTGATTGTACCTCGAAACAATTCAACGAATTGAATCACTCTATGTTGGCTATCTAATAATAAAATAGCGAACACCTCGTAGGCACGATCAGACAATTGTCTCATTAAATAGTCCCGAGTTAAATCAGGATCAGACAAAATTTTTCCTCTTTTTAGCTTTTCTTGCGAAATTCGTGCGCCTAATTCCACTGCGGCCTGCATTTGCGCAAATTTTACCGGCCCAATACCATCTAAACGACAAACCTGTGCTTGTGACGCACTAAGCAAGCTTCTAAGGCCTCCAAACTCATTAATCATGTTTCTGGCAAGCTCAACAGCACTTAAGCCTTTTAAACCCACTCTAAGAAGCACCGCCAATAATTCAGCATCTGATAACTGCTTTACCCCACAATTTAATAATTTTTCTCGCGGTGCTTCGCCATCGGGCCAATCTTTAATCGCCATTACAACCTCCTTGTTGTTTTTATGTATGAGTATGGTCTAGATTTTTGGAAGTTGTTCATCACCATTTTACGGTTTGTGATATCTTAGGCCGCAACATTTGCAGCGTGATGAAACATTTATCGCCAGAGTGATTATGGAAAGAGTTAACTATGGGTCTCAATAACAAAAAGGTGCTGCTGGGAATTGGTGGCGGCATTGCCGCGTACAAGTCAGCCGACCTAGTACGTAAGTTAAAAGAACGCGGCGCTGACGTCCGTGTTGTTATGAGTCAAAGTGCGCAGGAGTTTATCACTCCGCTAACTTTGCAGGCGCTGTCAGGTTACCCGGTTGCGACCGACTTACTTGATCCAACAGCCGAAGCATCCATGGGCCATATCGAATTAGCTCGCTGGGCCGATTTAGTGATTATAGCCCCAGCAACAGCCAACCTAATTGCACGCATTAACGCAGGTATGGCAGATGAGTTAATTACCACCACCTGCTTAGCGACCGAAGCACCGGTTGTTCTTTGCCCTGCAATGAACCAGCAGATGTATCGCAACAGCGCAACCCAAGCTAACTTGAAGCAAGTTGCTGCACGAGGTTTACATATTTGGGGCCCAGACTCAGGCTCGCAAGCTTGTGGCGAAGTCGGTCCAGGCAGAATGCTTGAGCCTGTATCTATTGCCGACAAGGCGGTCGATTTCTTTGGTCCAAAACTCTTACAAGGCATGTCACTCCTGCTCACTGCAGGCCCAACTCGTGAGGCAATCGATCCGGTTCGCTATATCTCCAACCATAGCTCTGGCAAGATGGGCTTTGCGCTCGCCAAGGCAGCGGCAGAGATGGGCGCAGAGGTAACTCTGGTTGCAGGCCCCGTCAATTTAGCCACGCCCGCAGGTGTGACGCGCATTGATGTCGAGTCTGCTCAAGATATGCTAGATGCGGTAATGCCACAGGTTGAACAGCATCAAATATTTATTGGCTGCGCCGCTGTTGCCGATTACCGAATCGCAGAAGTCGCCGAGAATAAAATAAAAAAATCGGCAGAGCAGATGCAACTTGCGCTAGTGCGAAATCCTGATATCTTAGCCAGCGTTGCTAGCCATACGAATCGACCATTCACTGTCGGATTTGCGGCTGAAACCAACGATGTAGAGCAGTATGCTCGCGGCAAGTTGACCCGTAAAAAGCTCGACATGATCGCCGCTAATGACGTCTCTAATAGTGCCATTGGTTTTAATAGTGACACCAACGCACTCAGTGTGTTTTGGAACGACGGAAGCACAGATTTACCCGCTGTCGATAAAAACACGTTAGCCAAGCAATTGCTTACTCTAATAGCGAACAAAATAAAAAACTGATGAAAACACCAATCGAATTAAAGATTTTAGACTCACGGATCGGTACCGAGTTTCCACTACCAGCATACGCCACACCAGGCAGCGCAGGCATGGATCTGCGCGCTATCACAGACACCCAGCTAACGATACAGCCAGGCGAAACCGTATTGATCCCGACTGGGATTGCCATTCACGTGGCAGACCCGAGTTTAGCGGCAATTATTTTACCGCGTTCAGGTCTAGGCCATAAGCACGGCATCGTTTTGGGTAACCTAGTAGGTCTTATCGATTCAGACTATCAAGGCCCATTAATGGTCTCTTGCTGGAACCGTGGTAGTGAGCCTTTTACAATCGAAATTGGTGATAGACTCGCGCAGCTGGTCTTTGTACCGGTTGTACAGGCTGAATTTAAACTGGTAGATGAGTTTAATCAGTCTGATCGCGGCGCAGGTGGATTTGGCCACTCAGGAACCAAATAACAGATTTAGCGAATATCGCATAATCAATTAAAATGGATAGCACGGAGCATCGTTTCCTTGCCGTCTCGCTCAGTAGTAATCGAGTGAAGGACAGATAAATGGCTGCAAGCCCAAAAATAAACCGTCGTGAGCATATCCTACAATGCTTAGCGACTATGCTAGAAACAAACCCAGGACAACGGATCACCACAGCTAAGTTAGCCGCTGAAGTCGGCGTATCTGAAGCTGCACTTTACCGTCATTTTCCAAGTAAAGCCCGCATGTTTGAAGGGCTCATTGAGTTCATCGAAGAGTCATTACTGTCGCGTATTAATTTGATCATGGATGAAGAAAAAGACACCATGAAGCGTTGCCAGTTACTGCTGCAGTTATTGCTGGTATTTGCCGAGCGCAACCCGGGGATCTCCCGCGTGTTAAATGGTGATGCACTACTGGGTGAAAATGAGCGTTTACGCAGCCGTATTAGTCAGTTATTCGCAAAAATTGAAACTCATTTAAAGCAAATTCTACGAGAAAAAAGCTTACGCGAAGGCAAAGCCTTTAACATCGATGAAGCGGTATTAGCTAACTTATTGCTCGCCGTTGCCGAAGGCCGAATCGCTCAGTTTGTTCGTAGCGAGTTTAAGCTCAAGCCGACCAAGCACTTCAATGAGCAGTGGAACTTCATCCAACAGCAACTGCTTCAAAGCTAAAGAAAATTAAAATCTATAAAGCCTGCGTAATCCATAAAACCGACTAATTTAGTCGGTTTTTCTTATCTCCAATACGTTTTTCGGTGTATATTTACAGCAAATAGCGGTATTCTCCCGTCCTCTCTAAATACAGTGCAATGAGTTACCACATTTATTTATGAGATAACTTAGTCTCAATAAGACTGACGGCCCAGTACACAGAATACGAAATCACCACTCATTAGTTATGGTGGAGGAACTTATGACATCAAGAGAAGCAATCCTCAGTGAATCAGCTCAAATCGTAAAGGCTGCATTATTGGAGCGCGGCTTAGAAACGCCTATGCTACCAACCGAGCTCAGCGCAGAAGTGCGCAAAGACAAGATTGAGCATCATATGCGTGAAATCTTGACCTTAATGTCACTAGACTTGAGCGATGACAGCTTAACTGACACCCCACGTCGTATCGCCAAAATGTATGTCGATGAAATTTTCTCAGGCCTTGACTACGCTAATTTCCCTAAGATCACCGTCATTGAAAATAAGATGGGCTTTGACGAGATGGTCAAAGTAAATGATATCAGCCTCACCAGTACCTGTGAGCATCACTTAGTGACTATCGATGGTTTAGCAAGAGTGGCTTACCTGCCGCGTGAGAACATCATTGGCCTGTCTAAGATTAACCGTATCGTGCGTTTCTTTGCCCAGCGACCACAGGTTCAAGAGCGTCTGACGCAGCAAGTATTAGTCGCGCTACAGGCGCTATTAGGCACTCAAGATGTCGCCGTTAAGATGGATGCTGTGCATTACTGCGTAAAATCTCGCGGCGTGATGGACTCAACTAGCTCAACCACCACCACAGCACTGGGCGGCAAGTTTAAGTCAAACCCAGCGACAAGAGCGGAATTCCTTAGTAATTAAGGTAAAAGAAGGTACTAGGTTCTAGGACGCTTCGCTTCTAGGTCCTAGGTCCTAGGTCCTAAAAGATTAAAGCCTAAAAACAAAAACGCTGCGTCATAAACGCAGCGTTTTTTCGCTTTAGCTTAGCTAATCAAAGGCTAAAATGAGTGAGTTCCTAGCACCTGTTTGTTAAACCTAGCACCTTCTTTAAGTAGGTTGGGCTTTAGCCCATCAGCATTAATTACAAAATCAAAATAATTGACGGCATAAATGCCGACCTACAAAGTTAAGGCGCTTTATCTAGGACCTAGGACCTTTTTTGCACCTAGCACCTGTTTGTTAAACCTAGCACTTTCTTTAAGTAGGTTGGGCTTTAGCCCATCAGCATTAATTACAAAATCAAAACAATTGACGGCATAAATGCCGACCTACAAAGTTAAGACGCTTTACCTAGGTTCTAGATCCTAGGACCTAGGACCTAAAAGCTTTAAATCCCATACTGGTCGCGGTAAGCACTGACTGTTGCAAGCTGCGCTTCCATACCTGATTTTTCTGACAAGTAGTTAATCAAGTCTTCAAGCTTAATGATTGAAACGATGTCACAGCCAAAGTCGCGCTCAACTTCTTGAATCGCAGAAAGCTCGCCCTTGCCCTTCTCTTGACGGTCTAGCGCAATTAATACACCCGCAAGTGATGCCTTATGCGCCTGAATAATCTCCATTGATTCACGAATAGCCGTACCGGCAGTAATCACGTCATCAACCAACATTACGCGGCCTTGAAGCTCGCTACCCACCAAGCTGCCACCTTCGCCGTGCTCTTTCTTCTCTTTACGGTTAAAGCAGTAAGGCATGTCGATATCGTGGTGATCACACAGGGCGACTGCAGTCGTTGTAGCGATTGGAATACCTTTGTAGGCAGGGCCAAATAGCAAGTCGTACTCAATACCCGAATCAACCAATGCCGCCGCGTAGAAACGACCTAAGCGTGCTAAATCGCGACCCGTGTTAAACAGGCCAGCGTTAAAGAAATAAGGGCTAGTGCGGCCTGACTTTAACGTAAATTCGCCAAATCGAAGTACCTGACGCTCTAGGGCAAATTCAATAAACTCACGTTGATAGGCTTTCACAATCTCTCCTTAAAAATGTAGGGGTAATACTCTATGTATTATTTCGTATTAGTTGATTTTATTTCACTTACAAAAAGGACCCCGAAGGGCCCTAATAACAAAACGATGATTAGCTTAACGAAGCTTTCTGGATATCGACGATTTCGCGAATACCATGCTTAGCCAAATCAAGTAGGCTCAATAGCTCTTCATGGCTAAATGGCTCACCTTCTGCCGTACCTTGGATCTCGATGATCTTACCGGTCTCAGTCATTACCACGTTCATGTCAGTTTCAGCAGCGCTGTCTTCGATATATTCTAAATCGCAGATTGGCTCGCCTTTATAGATACCAACACTGACCGCAGCAATCAGGAACTTAAGTGGGTTAGTCTTTAAGATGCCTTTACCACGAGCCCAGTTTAGTGCGTCAACTAATGCAACACATGCACCAGTAATCGCAGCAGTACGAGTACCACCGTCAGCTTGAATCACATCACAATCGATAACGATGGTGTTTTCGCCTAGAAGCTTCATGTCTACCGCAGCGCGCAATGAGCGACCAATTAGACGTTGGATTTCTTGCGTACGACCAGACTGCTTACCGCGAGCGGCTTCACGCTGCATACGGCTATGAGTAGAACGTGGCAACATGCCATATTCAGCAGTTACCCAACCTTGGCCTTGACCTTTAAGGAAACGCGGTACGCCTTCTTCAAAACTAGCGGTACACAGTACTTTAGTATCACCGAACTCAACTAAAACCGAACCTTCGGCGTGAGCAGTAAACTGGCGAGTGATAGTCACAGGGCGAGACTGTGCTGGAGTTCTGTTGCTTGGGCGCATGATGAATTCCTGTATATAAGGGCATTGGGGTAATTTGGCTGCATATTATAGGGACATGTTTGCCACTATGCTATCTCAATCATAAAAGTGTTAGCCAAAACCTAAGCTCAATCACCATTGCCTCCGCTAATACATACTGCTGACTAAAATGCGCTGCAATAGCGGATCTCATCGACTTTGCACGCGTAAAATTAACACTAAAGCCTGCATCTTAAATTTATTTGAGTATATAATCACTACTCACTTAGACGAACAACACTGGAAATCATCCATGATCCAAAGCATGACAGCCTACGCTCGCATTGAGCACAAAGCAGATTGGGGCACCGCCTCTTGGGAAATCCGTTCAGTTAACCAGCGCTACCTAGAAACTTACCTGCGCCTACCAGAACATTTCCGCAGCTTGGAGCCTGTTCTAAGAGATCGTCTACGTAAACGCCTTAACCGCGGTAAAGTTGAAGTCAACCTTCGCTACGACCTAAACGAAAAGAACGACAGCGCGCTACAACTTAACCAAGAGCTAGCCAAGCAGATCATCAATGCGGCTAACTGGGTGAAAAACGAAGCCGGCCAAGGCGAGCTAAACGTAGTTGACGTACTGCGCTGGCCGGGTGTGATGTCAGGTTCAGAGCAAGACATGGATGCCTTAGGTAAAGAGCTATTAAGCGCATTTGATGCTGCAATCGATCAGTTTATCGAAGCGCGTGGCCGTGAAGGCGATGCTATCAACACCATGCTACAAACCCGTCTTGACCAAATTGTTGAGCAAGTCACTATTGTACGTGGCCACATGCCAACGGTTATGCAGTGGCAGCGTGACAAGCTAACTAACCGCTTAGCCGAGATCACTGGTGAACTAGACCCTGCTCGTTTAGAGCAAGAGATGGTACTACTCGCGCAAAAGATGGATGTTGCCGAAGAGATGGATCGTCTCGATGCCCACGTTGCAGAAACACGCCGCATCCTCAAGCAAGGTGGCGCACAAGGCCGCCGTCTAGACTTTATGATGCAAGAGTTCAACCGTGAGTCAAACACCCTAGCGTCTAAGTCAATCAGCGCTGACGTAACAGCCGCAGCGGTAGAGCTTAAAGTGCTTATCGAGCAGATGCGCGAGCAAATTCAGAACGTAGAGTAAGATTTAAAGCTCTTCTGCAGCCCAATCTAAATACCGCCTAAAGCCCGTAATTACGCTTGTAATTACGGGCTTTTTTATATTTAAAATACTTTGTACATGTCCGTCATTGTTTGCTACTGTCTTGAATAAGTGGTGACCCAAATGGTGACCATAAAGCTCGAAAACCTCAAAATAACTAAAAAATGACCAAAAATCCCTCTTGGTCACCAATTTCGTGGTAACACTATGAATGATAAGCAAATAAAAGCTTTTTTAAAAAGTGGGGCTGTAGAAAGAAAGGCTATAGGCAATGGCTTGTATATTCGCTCTAGAGGAACCGGCGTAGGCTACTGGGAGCTTAGGTACTCCATACATGGTAAACGCAGGAGCATGGCTATAGATGGCGGGACATACCCTCAAATGAGTCTTGCAGATGCAAAAATGACTGCTGCGATACTTATCCATAAAGCTAAACAAGGAATTGACCCGCTAGCTGAGCGTGAAAGAGATAATGATGAAAAGCTCGTTACTGTCGATGACTTATTCGATGACTGGTATCTCCAGATAGCAAAACGACTAAAGCATCCTGAAATACCCAAACGGATGTACACCAAAGAGATCAAGCCAACAATCGGACGATTGAAAATTTCTGATGTGAATGCTCGAGATATTAGAGCAATTATTAGCAAAGTCGCAATTAGCAACCGTCAGACGGTGTCGAATAAAACCCTATTCTGTTGCAAACAACTTTTTGATCATGCTTGTAAGCTGGACCTTATTTCTGCAAATCCAGCCAGTGCTTTTAAAGTAGGCGATGCTGGTGGCGTTGAATCTAGCAGGACCAGAAAACTTACATTTAATGAGCTTCAAGCAACATTTAGAGTCTTACGTGAAAATGATCATACCTTCACTAGAGATAACTATTTAGCAATAGCGTTATTAGTCAGCCTTGGTGTTCGCAAGGGAGAACTTATTGCTGCTAAATGGGATGAATTTGATTTCGATATTCTGCAGTGGCATTTACCAACAGAAAGGAGCAAGACAAAAGCTGCAATCACCATACCTCTACCAGAGCAGGTTGTCCCATGGTTTAAAGAGCTTCATGTTAAAGCAAACGGTTCAGACTTTGTTTTTCCATCTAGAAGGGTAAGCAAATCTAAAACAGATAAACCTAAAGGGCACATATCAAGTGACACGCTCAACCATGCTTTAGCCAAACTATTTGGAAAAAAAGTAGATAGTGACAAAGAACCTAATGAAAACCACCTAGGTAATGCAGGCATTGAACATTTTGTCATTCATGACTTAAGACGAACATGCCGAAGTCTATTAGCAGAGATCGGTGTGCCAAATGATATTGGTGAGAGATGTTTAAATCACAAACGTAAACGCATTGAAGCGGTATATGACCAATATGACTACTTGAAGGAAAGGACTGAAGCACTAAGTAAGTTGGCTTCAATGATTGCTCCAATGGTCAACAACCAGTCCAACGTAACACCTTTTACAAAACCAGTTCGCATTAGTGTAGGTGAAAAATGAGCTTCGACATAAATTTAGACTGTCAGATTTGGATAGACGATATTGCTAATCATCTAACAGATGGTGAGCTCACCATAAGTATGATCAATGAACTTAGAGCCCGGCCACAAGCCCCTCTTACACCTGAAGCCGTCTGTAACCACACAAAATTATCACTAGAACACATTCAAACGAATCTAGGTATGAGTATCTCTGAAGCAGAAGAACTCGAATCTCTTTCGAGCATTCAGGCTAAAGCAGGGCGTTTTTCACGGGAATTGACCCAAATGAAAGCCAGTTTGCCAGCAGACAGCCACCAGCAACTAGATAATTTACTAATGACGTTCGGCGTTCTTAATTATGAAATAGGTATACACAACACAGCAGCACAAACTGAGCAGGCAATGAGTCGAGGAGTAAAATCAAAGAAGGACACTACAAAAGGTGCAAATGCAGTTAAAGCAAAAAACAATCAATTTTGCGAAGTAACCATTACGATAGCTCAAGACTTTTACCAATTGCCTGAACACCAATCAGTAAAATACGGCTATGTTGCGAAAGCCATTAAACATCTCATAAGAATGCAAAAAAAACACAGTGTTTCAGAGGGATTAATCAAGAGGCAGATCCATGAACATGTCCCGACACAAGCTAAAGCTGGTGGAAGAACTAATAAGGTAGGACCATGTGAAGACACTGTTCAAGGATTCATTCTTACGAACTATTCCAAATTATTTGACTAGCACTAATTTGTCATAGTTCGTATCTACTCCCTAATCTCATAAAGTAATAGCGTCATAACTAGCTTTTTCTCGATTGACAAGAATCTTAGCTATGTCGCTTTCTGAGTACACCATCAAACTTCCAAATATATTTGTTTTGTAACCACTCACCACTTAAATTGCATTCCCCATCCCTACTAATCGATATGTCACTAATTTTTATGCTGCAATAATCTTCGTTGTCATTTGGATAGTCTCTGTAAACAATTGGAACCCTAGCCGCAAAATAAAAGCCCCCCTCTACCTCTTTCCAATAACAACGCCCTTCACAAGAAAAGTGACCAGCATCATCACGTCCTTCAAAAATAAACACTATTTCTTCGTTATGGCGAACATTTAATTTCTTAGCATGTAATTGCCAATCATTATCTTCTATCTCAATCTCTCCAGAATACAATAGCTCTATTGCCTCTATATCCTTAATACAATCAGTTGAAACAGCTTGTCGTTGAAGCCCTTGCTTACTCAACTCAATTTCACGCACAGTAAAAACTTGTAACATAGGTATGTTGTGGAAGTTAGTCTCATAATTGAGCTTAAGCCTTCCTTTTTTTCGATTTTTTATAAAAAACGAGACCGGCATTTTTTTGTTTAGAGAGAAAGTATTTACTAATAAATCTATTCCTTCCCACTCGTCATTAGGCAAGGCATCCAGAGAGATGCACTGAAGCTCATCGGCATTAATTAACCAACCTAAAAATGCCCCATAGCCATCGATTGAAAATGTATCACTAGCGAATTTCAACCGTAAGTATTGTAAGTTGGGAAACGCCCGTAAAGCTTCACATTCCTCTTCATCACCAACATCAATCGTAATATTTACACCACAAATATGTTCACCAAAGCATATCAAGTGATCGAGCTCGCTCGCAAAACATGCTGTTTTTGTATTCGCTATATTGATTTTAGTATTGGGCGCACTCTCTAATATCTCTTCAATCTCTTCACATGTGGGGATATAGGTAAATAACTTTTCTTCTCTTAGGACTTCCATTTCCGATACCTTTCTAGTTAGACCTTCCCCAGACAACATAAAATGTACGAGGCAGAGCGTCACTTTCAACTAATATTTACAGTTAAAACAAATATTAACAAGATAAAAACATATTCGCTACACCTTAATCTAGAACCATTCTAGATTTAACCTTGCTAGATATCTTCATCAAAAGCTCAACCTACCTAAACAACGCAATAAACTACCCAACCGCTAGCGAAACTATAGTTTCGCTAGCGGTTGATATTTTTCTTCACAAAAAAACCATAGAAGATGCTCTCGAACTGAAAAGGTCAGTTATCCAATTAGTCGAGGTAAACTATGAGTAAAACAGCTGCTACCGCTACATTCGAAGATAGGCTTGTCCGTGAGCAAGAGCGTAAGTCCATTACTGGAATATCAAGATCCACAGCTTGGACACTTGAACGTAAAAGCCTCTTTCCTAAACGTCGGGAGTTGATCCCTGGTGGGGATGAAATAGCTTGGTCTTTTACGGAGCTTATGGAGTGGGTCCACTCTCGTAAAGTGATCAATCTTGGAGAGCATCATGCCAAGTAGGTCGTCAGATCACGACCTAAAGCTTTATATCGAAGACAGTCGAATTATCACTAAGCGAGAGCTACTACCGCTCCTAAAGCAAAAGGTATCTAGCTCAATACTGAGTCGCCAGATCAAATCAGGAGAGTTCCCGGCCCCCACTGTAAAAAAGGGAAATGCTCATTGCTGGCTATTCAAAGATATTGCAAAGCTCATTGAGCTTAAAAAATTACCAAGCTAACCAAATAGAGCGCACAACTAACACCCCGAGTTGTGTGCCCTATTTACTTGTCTAAATCAGCGATAAACAAGCTCAAACAAAAAAGCGGTATTTAAATAATATAAACCGCCACATAAATCTTAGATGTAGTAAACCAGTAGAGATAAAGCTCATGTCTTTTCTAATCACAAAACACAACTCCCTTCCTTATGTTTACAAAAATCATTGTTACCCAATCATCAAACCCAAGATCAAAGGACACTTTAAAAGACCGTTAAAGAAGATATTCGAATTATGTGAAACCATGCTAGATCGCTATACAAAAGTGTTCGTGGTTCGATTCGATCTACACCCTACTGAGTTCTCGGATTCGAATAAAGATATTGGCTTGTATTTACAAACCGAAAAGAAAAAGCTGCAAAAAGAGTATAAATGCAAAGCGGCCTACTTTTGTACCAGAGAGCAAGTATCCTCACCGATACAGCACTACCACGTTGTTTTCATGCTAAGCGGCCAAAAAATTCAACATCCCAGCAGACTCCTAGACTTACTTGAAAAGTCCTGGACACGGTTTTGCGGAGGTAAATTGGCAAAGGTGCCCCACTCCTACGGCACTATGGTCAAAGGCAATAAAGCTTCCATTGACCCAATTGTTTACCGCATTAGCTACTTAACCAAAGAAGACTCTAAAGAGCTCAACGGAAGCGCAAGAAACTTCATTTGGAGCAGGCTAAAACCAAAGGGAAATATAGATAAGCATAATGATCTGTTGCTTGTAGACCCACTAGCTACGTTCTTAAAAAATCACAAAAGACACATCTTTTCAAAAACCAATGATTTAATGGGAAAAATTTATAAAAAGCCTAGCCAAAAACATGGCTGGTTTTCTGAAGAAGATTTGCCTATATCGATTTATGACCTGATTAACTCAAGTATTCGAACTCAAATCAAGACTGATACAGGCTTTAACGGCGTCACCTAATGACATAGGTATAACACTAACATCACATAGAACGCTTAAACCTTAAAGAAAGTAAGCAACTAGGGAGGTGGGAAGATGAAAAAGGCTAAAATGACTAAAACAGCTAAACAAAACACTGACTACATCATTGACCCCAAAACCCGGCGTTCACAGTTCCAAAGTAACAACAGCGCAGCTCTCGTTCATGGAGGTTTCTCTAACAGGATACCTAAGGAGTTAGTCAGCTCAATCTTAGATAATGATCTTGGCTTTGAACTTGGGGTGTTAAAAGGGCAACTTTCTAATATCACCCTGCTAGGGCAAGAGGTAATCACAAGGTTAATTACTGAAGGGGAAGACTCTGTAGCATTGAGTGTAGTGCTTTCGTGCGCAGATAGAACCGCAAAACTGGTCCCTCAAATCCACAAAGTACTCGATTCATCGTTTGCCCAAACAGAATCAACTCAAGTCATTAAGAGTCGAAACCGCTGGCTAAATAAACTCTATAAAGGAAATTGTTTAGCTAGTGATGTGGCATATCAGTTTGAGGTCCACCAGCTAGGAGAGTTACCTAAGTACGTACAACAGATGCTCTCTAATGAACTGTCAGCACAACAAACCGATACTGAGCATGACAACCTGACTCGTGAGCAAATACTTGAAAAACTCGAAGACTACAAAGTCACTATTGCTGCGGAAGAGGAGCAGATCAAACTGCGTCAGCTAGCAGTATCGAAAGAGAAGCAAAGAATTAATCAGCAGCTTTTTAGTTACTCTGAATCTAGCGAGGATGAAAATTGAAAAAGCTAAAAACGATCCTAGCAGATCCTCGCTATATAGAACTCTTAGCCATGTTCCAACAAGACTGGGTTAGCTTTGCCTCAGTATTAGTGGGGAAAAGCCCTACCTGGCAACAAAGGCAGATTATCTCGGCAATTCAAAAGCACGGTGCAAGAGTGTCGGTATCTAGTGGACACGGTACAGGCAAAAGCGATATGACCAGCATTATCATCCTCGCTTTTATCATCTTAAACCCAGAAAGCAGAGTGGTAGTGGTTGCCAATAACGCAGCTCAAGTACGTAATGTTATTTGGAAGTACCTTAAAATCAACTTCAAAGCTCTCTGCCGTAACATTCCTTGGATAGAGCGCTACTTCGATTTGAACGAACGAGAGTTCTACGCTATTGGTTATAAAGGAATATGGAGCTGCATTGCCAAATCTGCTCGCCAGGGTAATGAAGAGGCATTAGCTGGTGAGCATTGTCATACCTACTTAGTGGTCGTTGATGAGGCCAGTGGTTTATCAGACAAAGCCCTAAACGTATTGAGCTCAGCACTAACCGAAGCCAACAACAATATGTGCTTACTCAGTCAACCTACTCGAACATCAGGCTTCTTTTACGATACTCACCATAGGCTGGCTAAAACACCCGATAACCCAGCCGGGATCTGGGCAGCAATCACCTTAAACTCTGAAGAGTCCCCCCTTGTCACACCCGAGTTTATCGGTGAGAAACTGATCTCTTATGGCGGGGAAGATTCACCGGAATACCAGATAAAGGTGTTAGGACACTTCCCTGACAATATGGATGGTTACCTGCTTAGCAGAACGGATTGTGAACGAGCAGCAAGAAGCTCACCAACGCTAATTGACGGCCAATGGGGCTGGGTTGCTGCGTGTGATGTCGGAAATGGTAGAGACAAATCAGTAATCAATATCTGCAAGGTATCGCTAGAACCTGCAAATACTCGGCTGGTGGTCTCCCATTCCATTATCGAAATGCGTGCTGATATAGATCCTATAGACTTCGCCTATGAAATAAAAAGGCACGTAGAACCCTATGAGAGCCAAAATATCAGCATTTTAATTGATGGTGACGGCGTTGGCTTCTCAACAGTCAAAATCGCCTTAGAACTCGGTTTAAACGTTCAAGAGGTCCGTTGGGGTAAACCAGTCTTTAATCATGGGGAGAAAAGCCGCTTCATCAACCAACGTGCATATAGCCATATCATGATGCGTGATGCGATAAAGACCGGACGGATGCAGATTGATGGTTCTGAACTCACCAAAAGCCAGATATCCCGCTTACCTGTCCATCTCAATGAACTAGGTCAGTGGGTAGTATGTGCAAAAAAGGAGATGAGAGAAAAACATAACATCAAATCTCCCGATAGATCCGATACCTATTGCTTCATGTTTTTGGCTATTCCAGAACCCACATTGGCAAAAGTAACCGGGGAAGAATCAGAGCGAGAAGAGGCTGCAAACCAATGGATAAGTTAGAGCATTTCTAAAACTGAACGCGGTGAAACACCGCGCGCGCGTGCTTGAATATAATTTAATGTCCAAACTTTAGAGCTCTTTAATAAAAATATCTCAAACATCATAATTCCTAAGTTGATTGTTTGAGCGCGTAAGCCCATTCAACCACCATCATTGATGGCCTTAATCCCGTTTGAGCTACACGTAAGTAACGCTCTGCAGCACATCTACTGATTTCATCGACATATATAGCAACCAGCCATTTACTATATAGGTTTTGACGACATATATAGTAATCGGCACTTTTCTATATATATTTAGTTTAATATGTATAATAATAGCCATAATCTATACATATTAGCTGATATAAAGCTAAATCTAACACTGAGTCTACAAGCAGGATCAACATGTCCCCAATAGAAAACTTGCCTCTACATGATCCAGAACGACTTGAGACTAGAGCTGTTCTCAAAAAGCTCGCAATAGCCCATCGCTACCTCGCAGAACTGAAAGGCGTAGCTGCAAGTATTCCTAATGAGAATATTCTGATCAGTACTTTGACTTTACAAGAAGCAAAGGACAGCTCTGCAGTGGAGAATATCATCACCACCCACGACGAGTTATTTAAAGCGGAACTCATATCAGAGCACACAAGTATCGCTACAAAAGAGGTGCGTGACTATTCTGCGGCACTACGATTGAGCTTTAATAATGTTCGTCATCAAAATTTATTACGTCTAAGCGATATTTTAGAGGTACAACTCGCGCTTGAAAAAAATCGGGCAGGGTTTCGAAAAGTACCAGGCACAGCACTAAAAAATGCAGCTACGGGTGAAGTTATCTACACGCCGCCGCAAGATGCCAATGAGATCCAGTCTTTAATGGAGAACCTAGTCAACTACATCAATGATGATGAGTGTTGCGAGCTCGATCCATTAGTCAAGATGGCGCTCATCCATCATCAGTTTGAGAGTATCCATCCTTTCTATGATGGTAATGGCCGCACCGGACGCATCATCAATATCCTCTACTTGGTAGCAAAAGGGCTGCTCGATCTGCCAGTGCTATACCTCAGCCGTTATATCATTCAAAACAAGGCGGATTACTACAGTCACCTGCAAACCGTTCGTGAAGATAATAATTGGGAGCCATGGTTACTGTTTATCCTTGAGGGTATAGCCCAAACAGCACAGCAAACGATTGGCTTGATTGAACAGATTAAGCTGCAAATGAGTCAGGTGAAACATGGCATTCGATCTCAGCTACCCAATATTTATCGCCAAGAGCTGTTAAACAACATCTTTAGCCACCCATACACCAAAATTGACTTTATCATGCAAGACCTGAGTGTCAGCCGCATCACCGCGACTAAATACTTGGAACAACTGGTTGAACATGGCTTTCTGGTCAAAGAAAAAATCGGTCGTAGCAATTACTATATCAACCAGCCTTTATTTGCCCTGTTTGCAGTGAATTAAACACAACATCAAATCTCCCGACAGATCTGACACCTGTTGCTTCATGTTTTTGGCTAATCCTGAGTCCATATTTGCAAAAGTAACCGAGGCTGAATCAGAGCGAGAAAAGGCTATAAATCAATGGACAAGTTAGAGCATTTCTAAAACTGAACGCGGTGAAACACCGCGCGCGCATGAAATTTATAAAAATTACAAATTATTCAGTCATAAAAAATAGCTCTAACCTAGATGCACTCCATTATGCTGCAAGTGTGTTAAGACTTTATCTATTCCAATTACATATAGCCACATTCATACGCTTACAGCTACCACAACATTTTTCAACAAGTAGATTTAACTAAATGCCATTTATTTATGTACTTGCGTGATCTACAACGTCAAAGGCCTTTATATCCACGTACTGTTCATATCTATGTTTGTACCTTGCTGTATCTAATAAACATACATCATCAACTACCCCGACTTCTTGGGTATCTAGTCCAATACCAAAATCCAAAGCACCAAGTTCACTTATCATGTAACGATTATGAAGCATTTCTCCCCCGATACGCGAAGCAATAATCATTACAGAAATGGAGTTGAACCGAAGTGCATTACCTCCTAAAGATTGCACAATCCTATCTAAAATGACCTGAGCGGTAGGGGCACTATCAGTATGCTTGAGAAGAATCTGTGCAGTTTTAGTTGTAACAGCAGTATCTGTAACCTGAGCAGATAAATAAGCCACCATAGGTTCCATCATGTGCGTTCTAAGCCTAAAGTGAGGTTCAACAAAAGTTATACTCTTTGAAAGCTTCAAAAATCTATCTATCGCCCTCAAAATATTGGGAGTATTTTTTTCTACTAATAGTTGCCTAGGTAACTCCACAAATCCATCTTCTATACTTTCAAGAGAAATATAATTTACCCCAGTGACAATTTCATCAGGCATTTGCCTTACCATAAAAAACTCAGCCCCATATTCACTATGAGCTTGCATAAAGTTTTCAAGAACACTATTTTCTGATGAATAAGTGAATCCCCTTGAAACCAAACACTCTTCTTTGATCATTTCCAATAATTCAATCAAACGTGTGCCTTCAAGTTCTGAGTTCATGGTACTTTGAGCTTTTAACGCCTTACTTCTAAAACGTTTATAAGCCTCAAGTTCTGCAACAACTCTCGGAGATTGCTTTGAAAATTCACGCAGGAAATCACGATAATTTCGTCTTGAAGACGAAAAATAAGGCATCATTTCAGGGTCAATAAAATGTTCTGCTAACATCTAAATCAACTCCTCTCTTCTCTCTGAGAAAAATCCTCTTGGCCACCTAGATGTAAACTCTCCATCCTCGTCAATTTCAATTTTTCGAACAACAACTCCACAATCTGCAGATTCTAGATAAGTAATTGAAATATCTGATGGCAAAACAGGATTCATGCCTTCTGGCAGCTCTCCTTCTGAAGTCTGACGGACTCTTCGCAATAAACGCAGTATCAAATGCTCACTGTGCGTTTCAATTAAAAAAGGCACGTTATTATTCACTTGGGTAAGAAGATCTGCGATTGCGACTTGAATGCGGGGGTGAACATGTAATTCTGGCTGCTCACAGGCAATGAGCCCTTGTTTTCGACTCAATGCAGCGACAACAAGCGGCATTATCTGTGAAATACCAACTCCAACCTCATTAGGGGCAACATCAATCTCGTTATTTTCGTCCCATAATGCAACTTTGACTTGTTGTTCATAACCTTGTGCGGGCAGATATTTACTTTCGAGATCACCTGTTTGTTGTGCATTAACGACACTAACTTTCGTGAGACTTTCTACATTCCTGACAGCTAAACCATAACCGAGGTTCAGCTTGCTATCATCGAACATCCATTGATTCACCAGCTCAAGCAAAGCTTGGTCTGCTTGAACTAAAGAATGCCAAGCTGCACTGCCGTCATACCACTGCTTTTGACTAAAATTAGGGGCGAACTGAAATAATGCATCTGGCACGACACGAATAGGCCCTATACACAAACTTTGGTTGAGAAGTTTTAAAAGATCATCAAGCGGTGCTACCACAAGATCACTTAATATCTCAGTTGCTCTGGCTTCGAATCGCTTCAGACGTGCTAGCCCTCCTGAAGTATCATCAGTATCTTCAAGATTCAATGAAAGCGATAACTTACGTTCAAGAATAGGCAGAGCTCCAGAAGTTCCCTTGAAGGCAATCGGAACATGACACATCGGATATGCAGTCAATTCCATTTCATCAAACTCGTATCCCTCTTCAGATGAATAAGAATAGCTCTCACCTCGTGAATCATTTAACTGTTCATGGAACTCATTTACAAAAACCTCCTCAGAAAAGATCAAGGCCTTACCGTTTACTTCAACAGTCTCTTCTGCACCACTGCTGATGGAACGATAATCAGGAATATCTATCTTCAAAACCGCAGACAGCTTTTTTATAAGCCCTGGATGTAGTGGCTCTTCACATTCAATCGCATCCTTTAACCTCTCATCATCCCCTTCTGGCTGCAACAGTGGGTGTAGGTAATTAATAAATGTTATTAATGGCTGTTTAAGTCCCGCATCACTGGTTACTTCTGCAATATTCTCACCATCAAAAGCAACTCTATATCGAGCCACATAAGCCGTTTGTTGAATTTCAGACCAACGTATTTCAAACTCAACTGCAACTACTTCAGCAGCTTCTGACGGACTCCCGATACCAAGATCAAACCCCTCAAATAGTTCACCCAATTCACTGTAGTTACTCCCAAAATGGCCTTGTTTGCTAAACTCAATTCGAAGAGTAATAGCCTGCTCCAAGTCACGACCATTAATTAGGTTTTTAAACCCACCTATATATTTATCATTCAAATTCCCAAGTATTGCAGGACTGCAATCACCGTTTTGCAAAATATGTTGAACATAGAACAATGCCATCAACACGGTGCTTTTACCTACCGAGTTAGGCCCAAACAACAATGTCACAGGCGCGAACTCGATAGTCTGCTTTTTCTGAAATGAACGAAAATTTGTTAGTGATAATTTAGTTATTCGCATCAATATTTATCCTTAGGTAGATGCATAAATTAAATAGGTGCCTACGATCACAGCGTCTGCAGGACAATCCTTTTAAAGTTACCTATCTGTGCTGTGGCCATTTTCCAAACTTACAATTACATCTATAGCCATGAGCCCAAAGATGACTGTACCTTCATTGCTTACATTACAATTCACAGGAAAAGGCTCTTTGAGATAAAACTTCAAACAAGTTATCCTCCAGCTCAGAAATCCCTTGAGATTTTGCAGAACTCTTTTTTATTAAATTCATCAATACCAAAAAAGAATGCTGTAGCGCGATAGGCGGTCGATAGATCTCGATTACTTCAATTCCAGCTTGGCTAATAGTATGCTGCCCTGCTGACGTCTTTACATATTTAGAGATCAACTTTCGACCACCTAATGAGTTAAACACATAACAGAGAAAATTCGGTTCAAATGATTCTGTTAGTTTAATTCTAATCAAATGATCATTATGATAAATGGCCTCATTGTGACCTTGGAAAACTGCTGAACGACCAACATAATCTGGGTTTCCGTTAACACGTATGAATAATATATCTCCAGCATCTAGCCTAAATTTTTCTTTTTCCTTTTCATCTAATGAAATTCTGTTAAGTTCCTTCTCGAATCTTATTCCTTCATAATGAACATCCTGCAGACGCAACACTATTTCGCCAGAGTTAACCTCCTCCTTCCTACGTCTTGATAACCCATTATTTGCATGATAAATATCATTTTTCAGAGGCTTAACAGCCCAGCTCTTAGGGTTGCTGACTGGATCACCAAACATATCTAAAAACACGCTACGCAAGAAATCGTCTGCAAGTTGAGTGGCTTGTTTACGTTTTTGGCGTATTGCATCGGCTTTATCTAAAATCGCAGCAATGCGCTTTTGCTCATCGAGTGGTGGGAGCGGGATTTCCGTATCATAGAAATCTTCTCTGTTAAGCCCTGGAATAGAAGTCGTGATAGTTTTTCTATCTAGCTTAGAGTCTTTAAGCACGTAAAAAAGATAACGCCAGTCTAACTCAACCTTATCTTTAATAGTTAAATAGTAAGCAGTATCGATTATCCACCCACCTTTAGGAGCCCAGGTGATTTTGCCCACAGAACCTTTTCGACCTACAACGATGGTCTGGCCTGGGATTAATGCTTCGTTGTGGAAACCAACATCGCCAGCACTGCCAAACACATTAATAGCGCCGCCCTCATTCCTATTCTCTTTTTTTAGGGCTTTCCCATAGTTAGCAAGAACTAGCTTCCTTAGCTTCACCATAGGCCAGGTCATAGCATGGCCTCCAATGCATCCAAATCTACCAAAATTTCGTTTTCTAGCGCTTTAAGCTTACCCAGAATCACCTTGGGTTCCTCATAAACTTTTGGCTGGTACGCCACTTCTTTGTAGCGGTTGATAGAAAGGTCATACTTGTTGACTTTGATATCGGCCTTAGGCACGGTAAAGGCTTTTTGGCTGCGGTCGCTGTAGTCACGTTCCTTGCCTTCGACATCTTTCAGGTGCTCGTCGTTCGGGAACTGTTTGTCCAGTTGGGTTTGCAGTTTATCGCCAAGGAAATTACCCGTTGGCATATTATTTTGCTTGCGGTAATGCTGCCAGCTTGAAACTAAGTGCGGGATGTCGTTCTTAACTATCGGGTTACGCTTATCATCTAGACTATAACCGTCGTCTTGCAGATCATAGAACCAAACATTGTTGGTCTCGCCACCTTTGGTGAAAATCAAAATCGCCGTTGCTACCCCGGCATAGGGCTTGAATACGCCTGATGGTAAGTTAATGACTGCTTCAAGCTGATTGTCTTCCACTAGCAATGTACGCAGTGCTACATGGGCTTTGGAAGAACCAAACAATACGCCCTGAGGTACTACTGTCGCGCTACGACCACCGACCTTAAGCATTTGTAGAATACGGGTAACAAAAAGCAGTTCAGTCTTTTTAGTTTTAACCTTGGCCAGGATTTTCGGATCAATGTCCTCTTCATCCAGCGTACCGGTAAACGGTGGGTTGGCCAATATCAGATGAAAGCCTTCACTGCTGGCATCCGGAAAACGCTCACTGAAGCTTTGGCTCATAGTGTCCTGATAATGAATATCTGGCTCTTCGACACCGTGCATAATCAGGTTCATTGCAGCAATACGCAACATAGTGGAATCAAAGTCATAACCATGAAACATATCCGCATCGACATGCTCACGATATTCCGACAACATGTCACCAGCAAACACTTTCTGCTGTTCCAATTGGCCTTTTTCATTAGTGACTATTTCAGTATGAATATTTTCCGGGGAGGTGTAACGCTCGACAATATATTCATAGCTATTAGAAAGGAAGCCTGCTGTACCACAAGCTGGATCGCAGATACGCTCGTTACGTGCAGGATTTGGCTCCATCATCTCGACCATGGCGCGGATAATATGGCGCGGAGTACGGAACTGGCCGTTAATACCAGCAGTGGTCAACTTACTCAGTAAGTATTCATAGAGATCACCCTTGGTGTCACCTCTATCAATTGGCAGCTTTTTAATCATCTCTACCGCTTTAACCAATAAAGAGGCTTTAACCACTTCTAAGCGCGCATCTTTCATAAAATGCGCCAGAATCGATTCATCTTTATTAAGATTGCGGAAGTGGTCAAACACACCGTCGCGCACCACAGAGAGCATTTCATCTGCGCCCAAGTTTGAATAACGAGAAAATCTCAACTCTTGATCAAATTCCCCAAAACGGCGTTTGAAAGAAACACCTGCTAGTATTTCACGTTGCTCATCTCTACTCTCCTGCATATCTAGCATGCGGGAGTACATTAAAAAGGTGATCTGTTCGATAACCGTTAGTGGGTTAGTAATACCGCCAACCCAGAATTCTTCCCACAGTTTATCGATACTGCTCTTCAGTTCACCAGTGATCATATGTGCTCTCTTTGAGGTTTCGCTGCCAAGTTATCTTTAAACAACTCGGCAGCGAATTTAAATAAGGTCTGCACTGCTCTACTTAAAATCAGCAACAGACAGAAAATTGGCGAGGATTATACCTTAAATAGTATTAGCCAGTCGTTAAAGTACCGCCTTTCCCGTGTTGACAGTGAAAGACTCCACAACAGATTTAAGCGCTATCACTTGATCCATATCGGGAAAAACACCAGTTACCCCTCCGCTGTTCACGGCTGTAAATGGCTGTTCAAACAGCTGCTTCATCTCTATGGTACCGAAAGTGCGGATATGGGATTGCAGCAAATCCAGGAAACGCATCTGAGTACTGTTGAGGCGGTGTTCAGCAGCAAAATAGGTGAATTTTTTAGCTACAGCCTCGTTGTCCATCCCAACTAAAGTACGCAGAATCTTATCCAGTCCAACTGTTGCTTCTGGGTAGAAATCTTTTAGCACCTTGATATCGATATTGGGGTTTTGCACTATGACTAGCTTACTTAGCTCATCTAACTCTCTGTCATTAACAGGTTCGCCGCGACGAATTTTCATCAGCACCTGGTTAGTAGAAAATAATGGCTCTAACGCCCCCTGTATCTGTTTTCGATAAAGCTTAAAGTCTATCGACTTAATATTAGTTTTCCGCTGCTCAATCTTGTACTCAGACTCATTTTCAGCAATATTCGTCACCAAAGGATCTGGTGCTGGTGGAATTGGCACTTTCTCCACCAGATGCATGATGTCACGCAGCGTAATTCGGACGTGCTCGAATTGCTCAAAGCCTGCATCCAGCCACCAGCTTTGTTCTTGCAACTGATTGATCAGCTCGCCGTGTTGTTGCACTTGCCCTAGGTGAGGTGGTAAACGACTAACTTGATCTGCTACCACATGAAAAATCTTTAGCACCTTGTCAGGATTATCATAAAGCGCCTGCTGCGCCTCAATCATATCCATATCAAATCGAATAGCATCACCCTGACCACGCACGTCCAGCCATTGCATCAAGGGCCCCATTTCTGTCAACAATTCCTGCTGAGTTTTAGGTGAGAACTGACGAAGCAACTTAGGGTCACTCATACGCGCTTTCTGCTTCCACTTTTCCTGAACTGAAATGGATTTATCATCAAGTGCATTTAGCTGACTCAATAGCAACATACCAACCTTGCCCAACGTATCCTTAGCAAACTTTTTCTGTGCCAGATGCCCCAATTCAACCCATGACTCAAAACGTTGTTGAGCCACAGATTTACTCATTCTAGGATCGACTTCCTCAGGCTCTTGTTCGAAGTAATCAAACACGCCCCAGTGATCGAAAATACGGAATTTTTCTTTATCTTTTCCCGGCCCGAAGAGATCTTTACATAGGCGGGTGCCGCGACCAATCATCTGCCAAAACTTAACTTTAGACTTAAGCGGCTTGGCAAATACAAGGTTTACCACTTCTGGTACATCAATCCCGGTATCTAACATATCGACTGAAATAGCGATAGTGAGGTCATTGTTCTTACCATCACCTTTAAAATCATCAATCAACTGCTCGGCACGAGGATCGTAGTTATCAATGACTTGACAGAATTTGCCAGCAAATTGAGGATACAGTTCATTAAATACCTGCTGTAATAACATGGCATGCTTGTGGTTACGGGCAAAGACAATAGACTTACCAGGTAACTGACCATCTTTATCCTTGATACCATTTTCCATCAAATTTCTGATGATAGCTGCATTGGTTGGCTTATTGAAAATAGCTTTATCGATAGACTTAGCATCAAAATCTAAAGTATTGGGATCGATACCGTCATCTTCTAACTGAGCAATCTGCTCATCGGTTAGGTTATCTTTTTTAATGCCTTCACGCAGAAATTTAGTCGTATGAGTGACTACTTCATATGGAACAAGGTGATCATTCTCAATAGCCTTTTCCAGTGGATATTCAGCAGTCGGCATCTTGTAATCACAACCGAACAGCTGGCAAGTAGAACGACTGACCATTTCGACTGGTGTAGCTGTAAGTCCTACCTGCAAACAATCGAAATACTTAAACAGATCACCGTAAATATTATAGATAGAACGATGTGATTCATCAGCAACAATCAGATCAAAATACCCTACATCAAAGCGCTCCATGATATTAAGCATACCAGGGTATGTAGCGATGAAGATGCGCGCCGTTTCCTGCGTTTTTTTATCACTCGTTCCCACCACGCATATAGGGTCGTTGATAAATTCATTAAAAGCATTACGAGCCTGCTTACGTAATTCTTTTCGGTCACACAAAAACAACGCTCGTTTCACCCAGCGGGCATCAAGTAGCTGCTTAGTCATTGCAATAGATACACGGGTCTTTCCTGTACCTGTTGCAAGCACAATCAATGCATGGCGTTTTTTATTAGTGAAGGCTTCTGCCGTACGTCGAATAGATTCCAGCTGATACAAGCGAGTGTCTCCACCAGCGATATTGGTATCTATATCCGTTTCTAATAGATCTTTTTTAATCGTGCGCTGCTGAATTAAATGCTGCAAACTTGCTTTGGAATAAAAACCAAATAAGCGACGTGGAGGATAGCCTTGTTTTGGGTGGTCATCCCAAATAAAAATGTCATAACCATTGGTGTAAAAAATAACAGGACGTTGTCCGTACTCTTTTTCCAGCCAGTCTGCGTATAACCTGGCCTGATTACGGCCCATTTCAGCATCTACCTGAGTGCTCTTCGCTTCAATAACAGCTAATGGCTTACCGTTATCATCCCACAGTACGTAATCAGCACGGCCTTGGCCTGTTTTAGTTGGTTGTTCTAACGTAGCTTCTTCTTGCGAAACTTCAGTAGTATCAGAACCGTCTTCAGAAACATTCCAATTGGCGTCAACAAGACGAGTATCGATAAGACGTTTTCGCGTCTCATCTTCATTCATATCAAGCAGATTAATAGCTTGGTCATTCTTTTTACGAGCCGCTTCTAGACGCTCTTTGAACTCATCAGTTTTTTCTTTTTCTTGCTGCAAATCACGTAAAATTGCTATTTCACGTTCTTCTGCAGTCTTTAACTCTCGTAGGGCTTTCTCTAATTCATCTGCTTTTTTCTTTAACGCATCAGCAGAAAGATCTACCGACTCCTGTTCTGGAGCTTGAAAAATACCGCACTCTGCTTGGTTGCCATTTTCATACCGAACGTACAGCCAGCTAGAGATCAGCCAGCACTCCTGTAATAACCATAAAGATTGCTTGGTATTACACTTTTCACCATGTGCAGCTTTATTACCGAATTGGCGGAGGATATCTAACTTTTCCACCACAGGAGCAGGAATAACACTTACAAAAGTATCACCTTTAATTAAATCAAATAGGTTAGGACGATAACCTTGAGGCAAACGCTCTTCGCGATAAAGCCAGCGAACAACTAGCTCTACCATGTTGCGCTGTTTTACTAGGGAGGTTTCAGGATCAATATAAACATATTTTTCCGCAAGCGCTCCAAGATCAGCTATCTCTGGCCACTTGTTACGGAGCATTTCAAAGTTCAAAGAAATAGCCATATTATAAGTTTTCCATCGCGAAAATTATTCTTCCTTCGTATTAACGTTACCACTATTTAAAGACTTAATATCGAAGCCCACTAGATGTAACTACTACTAAAATAGACACTCACTTAGTTTCTGCATAGACGCGAACTACTAGGCCGTATACCGAAGGGCTACTTCTAAGTCTTTGAGAGTAGTGAGGGTCATCTAAATCCAAGTAAACTAAAGTACTTTATTTGGTTGGAGTTTACACTATTTGGGGAAATGGTTAAGCGATTTGGTTCTAACAAATGTTAGAACCAACCTTGTTAAACTACAGGGAGAATCTATCGTATATTTGAAGGTAATTCAAAAGTACGACACTCTATTGGTGAACCAGTTGAATCCATTTTTTCAATGAGTGGTACAAATTGACGATTAGCCTTTAAGAATGTGAATATGAGACTCGCGTCAGAACGATCAACTCCAACATTTTTTAAGTCATCTTCAATATCATAAAAACCTTGAAAGTCAGCAAACCGCTTCTTATCACGAAAAATCGATTCCAATATCCTTGAGGTTGCTAGCACTTGTTTTTGCGTGATTTGTGGCCTAAATTGTGCGTCAACTTGTGCTGGATATGCATTGATACCATATACATCTGTAATGAACTCAGGTTCAAACTCATTAAGATAAGCAAAAATATGCGCAGGGCTATCGCCTATGTAAACAAGGCTATCTGAGGTGTTCATAGCAGTAAAAAATACATTTCCATTTCTAGTTGCAACTCTCATTTGTACATTCATAGCTTTTGAATTTTCCATTAATGATGGTGAATAAAACAACAGAGCATAACCACGTACGCTTAAGAACAAAGGTACAGGAAGAATTTTTTCTAGTCATTGGATGATTACCAAACACTATGGCTATTATTTAAGTTTGCAAGTGGGTTCAAAAAGCACGACGACATGAATAGCTAGAAACGTAAACTACTGATATAATTACATTTAATAGGGGTGTTATATTTCTGAAAAATCGATTTCATAACACCCCTCCAGTGTATTCGGTCACACTCCTTTATAGTAAATAAGAAACATAATTCTTCTCAAAATTACCGTCGCCAAAATGCAGGAAGCCTTTAATTTACAGTAAGAGTAACTTTAGCCATGCACTCAACGAAGAGCATAGGCTTGCGCTAATGCTCTTCAAATTTAACTAGAGCTAAAGGAAAAAATATCATGACAAAAGGTAATAACGGACAATCAGGAAACGGCGGAGCAAAAAGTGGCGGACGTGGACCTTCAACTCATCCTGGCCCAGGTGGTAACTGGCCCGCTACAACAGGAAATAAATCAGGTGGCGGTAGAGGTAATGCTGAGCCTAAAGGCAAGTAATTTTTCTACGAATAAGGTAGCTTTATTTGAAGCTACCTTTCCCAAAACAACACGGAATTGTTGATCATGCCAAAACCACAGTTACCCAGTATCGGAGACATCACCAAAGCTTTATTTGATCATGCTGGAGTGTTGCCACAAAAAGATGATGATTCAACAGTTGTTGGTGATGAAAAAACAAAGAAGAAAATCCAAACACAGCTTCGGCGCTTAGCAAAAGAAGATAGTGAATTAGAAAAGAATCTAACCTCTTTACTAGAGTTATTGGCAGATCTTATATTTGAAGCAACTAACAACTCAAAAATCACTTGTGCATGTATGGCCTCAGTTGGAGATGTACTAACTCAGTACCTTGATTTAGTGAGAGGTGATGGGACCTTCCTATCAAAATCAGAGTCTGCTAAATGGCTGATTAAAACCAAACTACTTGACCGAACAATCCTCTCGTATCAAAAGAACACCCTAAAATACAATGTACCAGCATCTAATATCTTGAGCCCTTCTGACGCCTTTTGGTGGCTTCCAGATTTTACAGAACAAAATATCCAATTTCCTTTAGCCAAAGCTATGAACTGGATCTATTCCGTTTGTGAAACTAATCAAACACATTTCCATTTCCCGGACTTCGGCTTTACTGACAATTACCGCTTATCACAAAATCTTGAGAACGCTTCTCGTTGGGCAACAGGAAAGAACTTACCTAGCTGGCCAAGTTTATTACAAAACCTTACAGCTTCTATATCTGCAATGGAAAAAGCGGCATCTAGCCAATACAAAAGAACTGTTAATAGTGAGACCTTTCATAGTTTTAAAACAATATTATTTTTTGCGAGATTTTCCACATCAGTATTTGCTGAATTAGAACGAGAGTTTGGAAGAGAGTTTATCATTGATATAACTAAGCACCTTAAAAGACAAGACCGCAGATTAGGCAAAGTTCACCAGAATCTTAAAGCTAGTTTGTCAAAAGCTATAGATTCCTACGAGATCCGAGATCCACTAGTTATCAACAGAATTTGGTTCGATAAGACACAGGAATTTTGGGAACAAAAATCAATACAATTTAGGCAAGGCTCAAAATCTATAGACCTTAGATTTAGGGAGAAATATAAGAGTGGATTCAAGCCAACTGATATAAAGTTCTTTTTACAAAGTGTTGAGCCATTTTTCTTATCACCTTTACTTGAGGAAGCCCGAGAAAATACAATCGCCATGGCTCCTCCCTTGTTTTTAGAACTATTACTTGAAGGTCTAAGACTTCGTAAGGTTCCTAACGTCAACGTAGAAAAAATTGAACAGTTTACGAAACAGGTAAATGAAGCAAACCTAGACTGTTATCTGAGTTGGGTGGTCAACTGGGTATGGGCAACATATTATTATCGACGAGAAGAGCACACTCTTGCTCTACCGCACTACTCGAAGGCCTTTCAAGAGGCTAAATACTGCGGTGGTCAAGACCAATATCTTTTAGTCAACCAATATATAGAATCTTGTGCTAAAAACAGGCTTTGGCGTGATTTAAAAAAAGGCATAGCATGGGCTAATTACCTAGGTATTAAAGTACGTTGGTATCGAGGCTTAGATGAATCAGAAGAACGCCTTAAGACTACTTATGAAATGCTCCACATGGCAAGGTATGCGCAAGTTTAGCAAGCCAGCTGTTACAGATATTAGTTAAGAACCTACTCTACAGTGTGAAACATGTTAAATAGGGCGATTCACAATAGGTGACTAAGCTAAATACCCGTTATCTAATAGAGTTAACAAATGATAAGTGGTGACCATATTGGTGACCAAACTCAAAACACGAATACCAACATAGCACCTAAGATATTGTATTTATTTAATTAGACTATTTTAAGCTACATTCAAATTCAAAACGTAGAGTAAGCTTTCTCAAGCAAAAATCTAGTTTCAGAGGGTTCGCAAATAAGTTGGCTCTCTGTTACCAATACCTGATTATAAAAAGTGAAATACGGATACTAACTGATAAACCCACTTTAAGAAGATTTGTCAATTTCATTTAAAAAGAGAGCTTAGATAATTTCAGACTCAAGAATTAGCAAAGTCACTGAGCTTTTGAAGATGATGCTCTTTCACCACCTCAAAAGGCACTTGCAAAAATGAAAATGTAGATTCAAATAGCTTGAGTGCTCGCGATTGCATTTGACACAGGATATCCTCTGATATGTCAACTCGCCCTCGATTAAGATCCTTCCTTCTTTGATTAGCAATCTCACTTACAGGCTTCATGAGAAAGATCGCTAAATCAAGCTCCAAACTTCTAAAAACACCAATATCAATATCTCTAAGCCCGTATGGCGTCTCTATGATATTATGTAGTTCCAATAAGTAAGTATTTCTATTCACGTCTACCTTAAGTTTATTGACCCCCTCTATAAGCACCTGCTGATTTGCATCAACATTAGATGCATTAAGCATTTCATAATCAATCGAACGTCCGTAAAAACGAATAAGCTCAGAAGCACTAATTCGTTTCACATTGACGGAGCGGTTTTGAACCTCTAAACAAATAGTTGTTTTTCCGACACCGGATAAACCAAAAACTCCAATAATCACTTCACCGCCCTTAACATATCTAGAACTTCTCCACGAGCATAACAGAAGGATTGAGGTGGATGAAACCCACAAAGTCTTAACTCAGAAAGAGAAACTGGAGAGAAAAATGGTATAACTTTATCAATAGACAAAGCATAACCTTTAGTCCTGTTAAAATAATACTTCCTTATATATTCTTCACTTACACAGGTTCGTGTCAGATAATTAGCAATAATTTCATCGATATTTAAACAGCGTATTGTAGAAATAACTGCTTTCCCTACAATAGCTTGCGTAGGTGATGATGAATATAAATAAAGTTCACTACCATTTACGAATTCTACCCCAATTTGCTTCCTTAACTCTATCGTTTTGTTTCCTAACAAAATTTGCTTTGTAAAACTAGGTTTAATGCTTAAAATAATACTTATCATAAATTAAATATAGGGACCATTTGGATGGCCAGTAGTTTAGCATTTTGGTTTGAAACAAAGAATGGACACAATGATACCGACCTGCAAGATGTAGACACTGAACTCCATTTCAATTACTGGTCTTTAAAGTCAATAAATACAAACTATTTAGATGTCGGTATTCATATATCTAGTCACAATAGCCTTCTGACAAACAGCGTAAAAGCATTAAAAATATTCCTACCTTTTAAAACAAATGAAATGGAGTTTGATCCTAGTTTAGGTGCGCTAGTGTGCGATGATAAAACTCTGTTAGCTGCTATCTTTAATAGCCATATCTTATCAACACGAAGTGAAGATAGCTCTGGGGTTTTAAACATTACGCTGCCGGATGGAAAAAACTTTGATTTTTACACTCATATTGAAGAAAGTAGTGACGATGGAATACCTGGAGTTGAGATACGTTCATTCAATGATACTAAGCAACCAGGAACCATATTAACCTTTCCAGTTGAACTTTTTACCCAAAAGCATACCCAGCGCCGAAAAAGCACAGGGAAAAGACGTAGCAAACCAAAGATAAGTAATCCCTCTGTAAGCTATTTCAGATTTAGGATAAAACTTAGTCATAGGCAAAATAGTTTGTCGACTATATTTAAACCTAAAGCATCATCTATAACTAGTCAGTTTGAAGAAACGCAAATCATTGATTTCAGGGTGAATGAAGCAAGGATACTCCCTTTAAAAATTAGAGAGCAGATGCAAAGAAACAGCTGTTTAAGCAAGGTTCATTTTTTTCTAGTTCGAGAAGCTTCCGCTGAATATAAAGCCGCTCATTCTGAGTTCAAAAGGTGCCGAGTGCTTGAATCTGAAATTTGGGATAAGTATCTTGATCAAAAAAATAATACAGCTAAACAACACATGCTCATATATCACTGGGTCGGTAATAAAAAGGATGAAAAAGCAATAGATCATTTCTCAGCATTTTCTAAGTTTTCCTCAACAACCGTAACAGATATGAAAGTCTTAGCAATGGTCTTTTTTCTGGTTACTTTAGGGGTATTATCTGGCATAATTGCAAATAAAATTTGGTCAGAATTAATTAAGACTGAGACTAACGAAATATCACGTGGTTCACCTAAAACTACTAATAAAGGCCACTGTTACCCACAGCAATATTTCCCCATTTACGGGAAATATGCTAAAGATACTATAGTGTTTTTGCCTAACCAAGGAGAATGTGATGGTTAATTACAATGTGCAATCTAACTCCATCACGATACAGATTCAGGAAAAACCAGACTTTCTGGCCATCCGAAAGATCTTAGAACCTGTATCGAGTTTGTATCCAGATTTCGATGCTTGGTTTAATTTTCGCTTTAGAGGAAAATTTAAAACTGGCGATCGAATCGTTATTGCGGCCATGTCCGACTCTCAAATTGCAGGCGTTGCGCTCCTAAAGAAAACCAACGTAGAGCATAAAATTTGCACTCTTTATGTAAGAGAAGAGTTTCGTCAACAAGGTGCAGGAAGTTTGCTACTAACTGAAGCGATAAAAAATCTTCAAGGCAAAAAAATTGGTATCTCAGTATCAGAAGAAAGGCACCTACCTCTAAAAACGTTGTTGGATAAATATGGCTTCACTTTAGTGTCCGAAGAAGACGGGTACTATAGAAAAGGGGCAATAGAATACTTTTATGAGCTAAATCAATAACATTTAGCGCTAAATGTCAAAAGACAAACAGGACAACCAATAATGGCTAATCATTGAACTAGTGCGTGACACCACTAGTTCAATTACATAATCACAATTTTTCCTCTTTCTGATTTCGATTTTGACTAAATTTCAAACCAGAACAAGTCCTATCCTTTCTCACTTTCTGGTCTTAGCCCAGTTCCTAATCCAACTGCAATTCCGCTCCAACGCCCTAACTCTTCCTTGCTAACTAGCCTGTTTTTTTAAATACTGTTTTCTAATTTAAAGTCATTGAGCCACCTCTAACGTTCAATAAACAAGCGCCACCTGAAATATCCTTACAAAACAAGTAATAACAATACTTAAAAATTAGCTACCTCAGCCAATAATTGTATGGTTTTTAGGCCACCGAAACGGCAACAAGTATTTTACTTTTCATTTCGTTGTTTAGGCTAAATCCCATTGCTACCATCCGCGCACTTTCCATTTGAAGTTATTTGTCATGCCAACTTGCGAGCAGCTATTAGCTGAAAAGTTAAACTCTGAACACGTAAACTCTGAACAGCCACACAATGAAAAGTTACCCTCAAAAATGCTAAATCCTATCTTAGTTCAAGGCGCAATGGACGTTGAAGTCGAGACGCTTGTTGCCGCTCTAAACGATGTAAAACAAAAGACATATGGTGCGTGGACTTTCTGGGAAGGTCTATTAGATGGCTACCCAGTTGTGGTATCTCGTACCGAGATTGGTTTGGCTAACGCCGCCGCATCTACAACACTGGGCATTGCGCACTACCAGCCAAAAGTTATCATCAATCAGGGCACCTCTGGTGGCCACGATCCAAAGCTGTTCCGCTCTGACATCGTGATTGGTGAAACCAGCTTTAATATGGGCGCTTATAAAATTGAGTTCGTTGAAAAAGGCCAAGGCATACACCCAACCACTTGGCAGAACTTCGATATGCCAATGTATCTGCGTGAAAACGGCGTGGTGGTTGAGCACAATCACTTTAAAGCCGACCCAGCCCTAGTTGAAATAGCCCTTTCGCAAGCAAGCAGCTACACCCAAGGCAAAGTGGTACTGGGTAGAATTGGTAGCTGTGACGAATGGAACCGTGAAGTTGACCGTATTAACTGGTTCCACGAGACCATGGGCACCTCAGTTGAAGAGATGGAAACCTCAGCGGCTGCGCAAGTTGCCGAAGCTTACAAGCTACCTTTTGTGAGTATTCGCGTGCTGTCTAATACCGACCAACATAAGCAAGACTTTGAGCCGCAAACGGCGATTGATTGTCAGGTGTATGTGCTTGATGTCATCAAAGCATTAATCAAGACCTTTTAAAGCCAGTTTTAAAAAAAGCATCTAATCAGCAAGATGAGTGACGGGAATAACAATGCTATTCCCGCCCGCTTTCGCTCGCTTTTAAAACGGTAATTTAACGCTTCATTGCTTTAAAGATTGCTTTAAACATTGGGGAGAACATTAGCCTCCCCTTTACTTCAACTTAGATAGTAATAGATAAAATAATGCAAATTTTAATCAGTATTGTTGGCATCATTGCCCTACTTTCAGTGGCTTTTCTTGCGTCTGAAAACCGTAAAGCCATTAACTACCGCACGGTTGGTTTGGCATTTTTACTGCAGTTAATTATGGGTGCGTTTGTCATCTATTCATCCTTCGGCCAAGCCGTTATTTTTAATATGGCAGAAGCGGTTTCGACCGTGATTGGTTACAGCAACGAAGGCATGTCGTTTATGTTTGGCGGCCTTGTAAGCGATAAAATGTATGAACTGTTTGGCCCGGGTGGTTTTGTTATCGCCTTTAAAGTCTTACCGATTATCGTGTTTTTCTCGGCAATTTCGGCGGTGTTGTATTACCTAGGCATCATGCAATGGGTGGTTAGAATCGTCGGCGGTGCACTGCAAAAAATCCTTAATACCAGCAAAGCGGAATCTATGTCTGCCAGCGCTAACATCTTCTTAGGTGTCACTGAAGCGCCACTGCTAATTAAGCCTTACATTCCTAAGATGAGCCGTGCCGAGCTGTTTGCGGTTATGTGTGGTGGTTTAGCCTCGATTGCTGGCACCATGCTAGCCGGTTATGCCCAGCTTGGAATTAAGATGGAATACCTGCTCGCGGCCTCTTTTATGGCGGCGCCGGGTGGCTTACTGTTTGCTAAGTTATTGATCCCGCAAACCGAGAAAGTAAACGATCAAGACCTAACCATTGTTGAAGAAAATCCACCAGCCAACATTATTGATGCAGCTACCACTGGCACCATGAATGGCCTGTCGTTAGCCATGGCTGTGGGCGCGATGCTGTTTGCTTTTGTCAGCTTAGTGGCGCTAATGAATGGCATGCTAGGTGGCATTGGCAATTGGTTTGGTTTTGACGGCCTAAGCTTGCAGCTGATTTTAGGCTACTTGTTTGCCCCTGTTGCTTGGTTGATGGGTGTGGCGTGGGATGAAGCGCTATTAGCGGGCTCGTTCATCGGCCAGAAGATTGTGATCAATGAGTTCTTTGCTTATATCAACTTAGCCCCATACCTAAGCGGTGATGCGATTGTTGAAGCAACGGGTATGCCTATGTCTGAACGCACGCAAGTGATTCTATCGTTTGCACTATGTGGCTTTGCTAACCTAGGTACAGTGGCGATTGCCATTGCCGGTATTGGCGGCCTAGTGCCAGAGCGCCGCTCTGAGATTGCTTCTTTAGGCTTAAAAGCACTGCTTGCAGGCGTACTTTCTAACCTGATGGCAGCAACCATTGCAGGCTTGTTTATGAGTTTTGTTTAATCAACGGATTCTCATCGACTAGTTAGCAAACAGGCCCATATGACATAAACGTCATATGGGCCTGTTTTGTTTTTACGCTGCAAAAAAGCAATCCCTTAGTAAGTCCCTTTCCCCTTTGGAGATGCCTGCTTTTTTTGCTAACTCTTCCCATCCTGATACCACTGCAATCATTCTTTCATAAATGTCTTTAGCTTTCTTAGCTAAAGACATGAAAGTATTCTGTCACTTCAAATACAAGTTCAATATCTAGAGCGTTACTCATATCATCAATATTCAGATGCAACCCGGTAGCATTGGGCGTAGGGTTGATGTCATACGCAGGTGATAGACGCCATCCTGTTACATCAAGAATAAAGCCGTGATTCCTTAAATGGTCGTCACTGTTGGATACCATTACATTGAACAATATACGTGTCCAAAGCTGCTCTAAGTCTTCTTGTGTGTTTGAGCCATTCTGAATTAAAAACTCTGCTAACTCTAGATAACTTGCGCCATCATCATGGCCATCAAAATACTCCAATTGCGTCATAGCCGAAGTGAAGTGGAGTCTTCCCCCTGCCTCATCACGATCAAACCTTTTAGTCAGAAATATATGTTGTTCCCCTATGAGTTCAACCTTTGATTCAGCCATATTGATACCAGCTTCAAGCGCCATCTGGTAAACAATAAATTCCCATAGTCCAATATCATAATCATCATAACGGCTGGGGAATTTTGCTAACCACAACGTTTTATCTATCTCTCTTACTGATGCTTTAGGGCGAGCACCTCCTAGTGAAGATCCAGGAGAGGAGAGATAAGCATATTTAACCATTTTAGGTAGTCAGGGTTATCAAAGTCGGGTTTATCCTCAATACCTAGTGTTGCTTGCTGCAACTCAGCTAGTGACGTTATCGCTGGAGCTGCCAAATCCTCATTATTATCAAGAAAAGGCCCCTCTTCAGAAATACTAAAACGTAGAGCGCCCATACGAAAGGAGTCATGTACACCGAGTAGATAATCAGTTTCAAATAATCTACGTACTCGACGTTTTTCTTGGCGAGCAATCACAGCTTCTCTACGCTGCATCAATAACCTTCCCCAGCGATCTGGGCATGAATCAAGGAAGACTTTGAAATTTCTATCATCTTCGGCATGCTGATCACCGACATATAACTGTAGAGCTGGATCTATTTGTCTTACGTACTTAGAAGCTAACCAATCTTCATCGTAATTAAAACTAAAGTGCTCTTTAGCTCTGATTTCTGATGATCTCAACTTACCGACTAACACAGGTTTTCCTAAGTCAGTCCAATCAGCATAAACGTAGATTTCCAATTGTGGCCCCTTTAACGGTTCTTCTTCAATAGCTCTATATCTTGAAGCTTTCTGCCAAGTTCATCATCAAGCGCCACTTTAGCAAGGTCACCCAGCAAGCCTAAAACAGCCAAAACATTTACGTAGTGGCCAATAGACACAGATGAGTCACCTTTCACTATCCTTCTCAGAGTAGGCTTAGATAACCCTGTTCTCTTATGCATCATGTCTTGAGTTATTCCGCGGCGCTTCATAGCCAGCGTGATATTCTCACCCAGTGCATTTAGGATTTTCTGATTTTTGGGGAAGATGACCGCCCCACGTTTAACTGGAGCATTTATATTATTCAAAATGAAAATACCCTTTCACTTAACCTTAATTAGTGAAATTATAGTTTCACATCAAAGCTAAAGTAAAGAGCCGTATTTAAAGTCTGATTCCATCGAAGGGATTCTAACAACACATAGATGTGAAACTAAAGCACCATAAAAGCGCAATAAGTGAAACCTTAGTTTCACTTATTGCGTTTCCTACTTAAATCATCAATCGATTCAAAGCTAATTTTTAGGACCCTATCTATGCCGCAGGCATAACATAAGGTTGGTAGATGATGATGTTTACCAAAGCTTATAAACCTTTATGGGTTGTTAATACTGAATTTAAAGGTTTGTATCAGCAGCGGTTGAATATCAACTTTCCTAGACGTTAACTCGCTGATAGAAACTAGCTTAGGCTCAAACGTCACAAATCCCCAAAATTGTAAAAATCGATTAATAAAGCGTGATTCAATCAACATGCTAAGTAACTTTATTGGCGAGAAATGCTCTTCCGATTGTAACTGAAGCAGGATATCTGGAAATGCAGTTTCTACCTCCTCAATCAGCTGGTCAATGCTGCCATGCTTTTGCAGACGCCAAAGCATAAACAACCAGAAAGTTCGTAGATCTATATCTAGCTCCCAACTATCTAGGTAGCCCCAATTATATTTGGAGATTGCGGCTTCGAGCATAGGTAAGAAAAAGACGTTAATCCCATGAGATTGATACAACTTCTGCGCTGACTTCTTTACATGGAAGCGACCACTTCGAAGATAAATAATACCCGCTATTTCCGCCAAAATTCGGGCGTAGTGCAAGGTGTTAAATTTGTCTTCATTGCTACCAGCAAATTCACTGATACTGGTATATTTTTGATGTTGAGAGACTGCAAACTCAGGCAACAACTCACTGGCTTGCTTGACTATCTTTGTTGGTAGGTTGCCCTTACTGGTCGCTTTAAATGAACCGTTATTCTGTATGGCTTCATCTAGAATCAATTCCAAATAGCGTATTACCGGGCTGCTTAATATGTTATCTGGTGTACTGAATGTTACCCCAGTTAACTCATTAAAAGGGGCATATAACCAGTTAGACATTTGGTTAGGTGTAAGGCCACAAAAATCAGTTTCGGAGCGATTATTACGCTCATGCATGCGCTGCTGCGTAACTAAGTTGAGTTCATCAAGGGTAAGGTTCGGGTTCATTGCTGCGGTTTGTGCAATGTCATCAAACACTTCTGCATGCCGTTTTGAAACACTGTCCATACAGCAACGCTTGTATTTTTTCCCGCTACCGCAGGGGCAAGGATCGTTTCTACCCGGTTTCATGCTAAGCCTTCTACGCCTTTTTAAACTCTTATACCATTATCCTAAGCTAATAAGTATTGCCACTCTATACCTTGTCCACTAAACAAGTAATGACAGTAACTTATCCGACTAATTTTTTTCGGGCACATCACCAGCACGGGGCATCGGCGTAATATTGGCTCTGGCTTGCTCGGCTGCGGTTTCGGCGTCGCCTGCGCAGATGGCTTGTACCAATGCTTGATGGCTTGAGGCGCTATCGGACAAGTCATAATCTTGGTGGGTGATGGCAATATACGCCTGCAGTGGATATAAAATCTGCTTGTATTGATTGAGCATGCGCTCACTGCCGCAGATCTCAATGATCAGCTGGTGCAGTTGCCAGTCCATTTCGCTGATGCGGCGGGTATCAGTACTGTGTTGTAAGCACAGCAATTGGTACTCTTGGAAAAAATCCGCTAAGCGCGTTTTGTCCTCACTGCTGGCCCACTTAGCAGCCATGGCCGCGGCCTCGCCTTCTAACGCAACCCGTAAATGGTATAACTCCCACAAGTCTTGCTGGTTAATCTCAACCACTTGCCAGCCTGAGTAAGGCTTTTGAATGACTAAGCCTTCATTGACTAACGAGTTCAGCGCCATCCGCACTGTGCTACGCGATAACTCTAGCTGCTTGGCTAATGCGCTTTCCACCAGCTTTTCGCCTAACTTGATATGGCCTTCCAATATATGCGTGCGCAAATAACGGGTGGCTTGAGACTCCAAACTTTCTTTAATGATTTTCATAGCGCTTACTGCTGGCTCAAATAGTTAATGCTTTTGATAGTAATGAAAAAAAATAGGCCACTGACTATAACCCGCTGCGGCCCAAACACAAGATACTGTTAGTTCAACACGGCTTCTCGGACAAACTGCATAAAACTCTGAGCTTGTGGCGATAACGACTTATTCTTACGGGTTAAAATATAATAAGCCCGCTGATGGCGTACCTTTAACTCTGGAAACGGCATCACTAAACTGCCATCGGCCAGCTGTTCTTGGATCTGCTGATAGGCACAAACGGCAATGCCTAAGCCACTCATCGCTAGCGACATTACCACTTGGCTCTCACTAGCATAATGGCACTTTTGCAACTCTAGCTTTGCCACAGGATAATAATTAAGCCAATACTTCCAATCGAAGTTGTCGCGGTCGTGAATAATGCTGGCATTGGCCAAATCTGCCGGCACAGTCAAAGGATTGCGCTTAAGGTACTCTGGTGAGCAAACAGGCACATAATCTAGGCTGCATAAAAACTGCGAGTCAAAGCCTTCCCAGTCACCGTCGCCCCACTTTATTGCCAGCTCTGTTTGCGGTAGAAAGTCAAAGTGATTAGTCGTCAGCATCTGGCCGACCAATAACGTAGGGTACTGAGCTAAAAACTTAGGTAATAATTTGCTGACAACCTGGCGACTAAACACCGGCTCCATCTCAATATGTAGCGTGTAATGCTCGGCATTATTATGAAAGCCGTCAACCACGCCCATTAACTCTTGGATGGGCTGAGTGATTTGCAACAGTAAGCGCTGGCCATCTTCAGTTAATTGGATCTGCCTGCCACCACGATAAAATAACTTGGTGCGCAGCACGGCTTCAAGCTTGGCCACTTGTTGGCTAATGGCTGACTGCGTTAAGCACAGCTCACGGCTTGCCTCGGTAAAGCTTTGTTTATCTGCCACCGCTTTGAATGCCATAAACCAAGATAACTGCGGTAAGCGGGCACTTGCTGAACTAACTTGAGTTGTATTCATAACATCCTGCGATAGTAATACCCTTAGCACAACCTTGTTGGATAAGGGCATTGTATGGTTAACAGCTAGTACTTAGAAAAGGCTTAGCAGCTAGTAATAAGAAACTGCTGTTTAGCAGCTTGGCTTAAAACGTAATACTGTTTCTAAGCGTTGGTCTTTTTGATACAAGCTGCAATAGCTATAACCAATCTCTTCAATATTGGTCTGCTGACCTTGGGCAACACAGCCGACTTTGGCCACGATGCGCTCAGCAACACTTTCTACGGCTTCTTCGGCGCGCATGATACCAGATGCGTCAATATCTATATCTTCATTTAGTAAATATTGGTTACCGCTCACACGGATCACTGGCACGATAGGATTGTTAAAACCTGCGCCGCCGGTTGTCCATAAAATCAGATGGGCACCCAGTGCCGCAAAATGCATACCTGCGCTGCCACACAAATGAGTCGCTTCTGACAGATAGAAACCTGGCGTAGTTGGCTTTTCATGAACTAGATGATTTATCTGCAGTACGTCTTGAATTGGACGAGTACCGGTTTTGCTCAGTGCACCAAAGGACTTTTCTTCTAGTGTCGTTAGGCCGCCAACACTGTTACCAATGCTCATGGTTTCCACTTCTGCGCCGTCTACGTGCCAACGGGCTTCTTCTTCATGGATTAAACGTTCTAGTTTGTCAGCTACCTCAACACTCACTGCGCGCTGACGTAAAATGGTTTCACAGCCAACGAGTTCAATAAGCTCACCGGCAATCGCGGTCGCGCCCATATCGACTAAGGTGTCAACCGCGCGGCCAACACTTGGGTTAGACGCGATACCAGAACTGGTATCTGAACCACCACATTTAACCCCAATCACTAGCTTAGAAACCGGCGTTTCGACTCGCGGCGTTGCATTAGCCGCTTGCTGTAACTCTTGCGCTAAGGCTTTACCTTGAGTAATGGTTGATCGTGTACCTTGTTGCTTGATGCACACTAATGAAAACGCAGGGCGGCCGCTAGCGCGAATAGGCGCGGCAACGATTTCAGGATCGATACTGCCACAACCCATCGCGAGTACCAGAACACCAGCCACATTCGGGTTATTGCCCGTATGTATCATGGTATTGATCATCTCTTCGTTACCACCATACATACAGGTGTTGTAATTGGTGACCACAATGCCGTTATCAATACTGTCAGCAATCGCGCGCGCGATGCCGTCACAACATTCATCAACTGCCATAATCAGTACATGATTACGAATACCCACGCTGCCATCGCTGCGGCCAAAACCCATAAATGTGTTCATCATGCTTGCTCAATCCCCATCTGTTTAATAATTTCTTCAATGATGTTGTCAGGAATATCGAGTCGTTGACTACGCACATTTTGCACATGGGCTAATTCACCACGCGGGATAGTCATAATGGCAACGCCTACTGGGTAGCTAGCTTTAGTAATAAGCTGCTGCTCGGCGATATCGGTTAATGCTACCTTATTACCAAAAGTAATGGCTTGTAGGCAGGTCACCACATCAATGACTTGGTTATTAGTTGAGATAATTTCTATCTCATCGCCTTTAACGGCATCAACAAGTAGCGTGGCTACGTTGTCGCTAGGGTCGAGCTGAATGGCTTTTTTCATTCTTATTAGCTGCAGATTGTCAGACAATCCTACAATTTAATTGTTTTTTAGTATTTTTCAATCCACAAATAACCATATTGAGCTCTCAAATAGGGTTGGTTTATATGAAATGTGATGCAGCATCCACTTTAGGAGGTATCTCATTTGCTAATAACAGCGCTTATTGCCCCTGCTCGTGCATGGGTATTGGGAGTCAATCACTACCCACTGCTCAGGCTTTTCCCTTCAAATAGCTAATGTGCCCCACACAAGTCACCAGCAAGCAAAACAAGTTAGCAACAGCGCCCACACAGCATCAACATGGCATTAAGAATAACCACATTTAAGTTAATGATTCAGCAATCACAGTAGTAAAAGCCACAAGGTGATCAACCTCTAAGTATTACATTTGGTAATGACTGAATAAGCTTTTATTGTTGTCACTCAGCGCCTTCTTCGCTCAAAATCCGCCCGAATAAAATTTCCCCTGTGTGGTTTGCGCTAAGACGTAAATCGCACTACCACCTTTGTAAGGATGTAGTCGTGACGGATATAACAGCGGCACCGGTAACAGACGAAACTGTTACCCAGCAATCCCCCGTTCTAAATGATAGAGTTCAAAGCGACAAACTACTGATTTCAGTGAGTTTGGCTGTTGTGTTTGCCGTAGTCATGATGCTGATCTTTAATCCAGATCAGGTACAAGCTGCTGGTAAGTCGGCTTTTGCAGCATTAACCAATACTTTTGGTTCTTTCATTCAGCTGTTTGCCTTTGCATCTGTATGCACCATGTTGTACATCGCAGTAAGCCGTTACGGCACCATTAAGCTAGGTGAAGGTGAACCTGAATACAGCAACATGAGTTGGTTATTCATGTTTATCTGTGCCGGTTTAGGTTCAGCGACCATGTACTGGGCGTTCATGGAGTGGGCTTACTACTACAACGGTATTGGTCTAAACATTGAAGGCCAAAGCAACGAAGCGCTGCGTACTAGCTTGTCTTACGTGATGTTCCATTGGGGCATTACCCCTTGGGCTATCTACGGTCTAGCGTCTATCACTATGGCGTACCATTTCCACGTTAACCGCGCTAAAGGCCTAAACCTGTCGTCGCTTATGGTGTCTATTCTTGGCATGAAAGAAGACAGCACGGCTAGCCGTATCATGGGCCGTACTCTGGATTTGATCTTCCTATTCGCAACGTTTGGCGGCTTAATCTTAACGACTACCGTTACCGTAAACACGGTTTCAACCGGTTTCGCAGAGCTGTTCAGTATAGAAAACACCTTTGCAGTTAAAGCTATTTTACTGGCACTGATCACCCTTACTTTTACCCTAAGCTCTTACATCGGTATTGCTGAAGGCCTGCAAAAAATCGCTCATGCTGCTTGTGCCATGTGTTTTGTGTTTGCAGTGGTTGTTTTGGTACTTGGCGACACAGGTTTTATCGTTGATTTCTTTGTTAACTCTCTAGGTTTAACGCTAAGCAACTTCGTTGAGATGAGCTTGTTCACTGATGCGACTAATGGTGGCACCTTCAACAAAGATTGGACTGTGTTCTACTGGTTATACTGGTTCACCTATACACCTGCTGTAGCGATTTTCGTCACCCGTATCTCTAAAGGTCGTACTATTCGTCAGGTTATTTTAGGCCTTATCGCCGGTGGCTGTGGTGGTTGTTGGTTCTTCTTCGGCGCCCTAACGGGTTACTCAGTTGATGCAATGGTAGACGGCGTAATTAATGCACCAGCGCTACTCAACAGCGCTAATGGTGATATTGCAGTGGCTCAGCTAATTGCTAACCTGCCATTTGGTACCATCTTGTCAGTATTCTACTTCGTACTAATGATGTTGTTCCTAGCGTCTCACCTAGATGCTACCGCGTTCACCGTAGCTGCTGTAAGCACTAAGAACCTTAAGCAAGGCCAAGATCCAACTCGTGGTCTACGTGTGTTCTGGTGTGTGATGCTAAGTCTACTACCGCTAGCAATGCTATATATCAATGCGTCGTTAGACACCTTGAAAACAGCGGTAACTCTGACAGCAGCACCATTTGTAATTGTATTGATGCTATGTATGTTTGGTCTAAAGAAATTCCTGTCAAACCACAAGTTTGACGATTGTTCTGAGAAATAAATCATGTTGAAAATTACCGATATTGAAGTGATTCACTTACGTGTACCAGCAATGGACGCCGATTGTGAGTGGGGCGAAGACGCCGTCATCGTTAAAGTGCATACCGACAAAGGTATTGTGGGTATTGGCGAAGCTGACTCTAGCCCGCTAGTGGTACAAGCTTGTATTGAAGCGCCACAAACTAACTTCTACTGTAACGGTCTTAAGCGTCTGCTGATCGGTGAAAACGCGCTGGAAATTGAGCGTCTGTGGAACAAAATGTACTGGGGTTCTAACTACATGGGTCGTCGCGGCGCTGGCATCCATGCGATTAGTGCTATCGACATCGCGTTATGGGATATCGCTGGTCAGTTCTACGGCGTACCAGTACACACGCTTCTAGGGGGTAAATACCGCGAGAAAATCCGTTGCTACGGTACCTTCATCCCGGCTGATAAGCCTGAAGACAACGTGGCGATTGTGCAGGGTTTGAAAGACCAAGGCTTTACCAGCATTAAGTTTGGTGGTGGCGTGATGGGCGACGACCCAGACACAGATTACGCTATCGTTAAAGCAGTGCGTGAAGCAGCGGGTCCAGCGATGGAAGTGCAGATCGATTTGGCTTCTAAGTGGCAAACCTGTGGTCATTCAGCCATGATGGCGAAACGTCTAGAAGAGTTTAACCTTAACTGGATTGAAGAGCCGGTATTGGCAGATAGTCTTATCAGCTATGAAAAGCTGTCTCGCCAAATATCACAAAAGATTGCTGGCGGTGAATCGCTAACAACGCGTTACGAGTTCCAAGAATTCATCACTAAATCTAACGCCGACATCGTTCAGCCAGACATCACCCGTTGTGGTGGTATCACTGAAATGAAGAAGATTTACGACATCGCACAGATGAACGGTACTCAGCTGATCCCTCATGGTTTCAGCACCGGCATTCTGTTGCATGCTTCGGTACACTTCTTAGCTGCTTGTGAACAAGGCACGCTAATGGAGTTCTCTCAGAGCAGCAGCCCACTATTCACTAGCTTAGTGAAAAACCAACTGCAGTTCGACAACGGCTATGTAGCCGTATGTGATAAGCCAGGTTTAGGTATCGAGCTAGATGAAGAGTTGATTGCCAAGTATCGCGTAAATTAGCACAGTGTAAATTAGTATCGCGTTAACTAATAGCGTTAACTTTATCCGCTAAACAACAATGCCAGTAAGTTAAGCTTACTGGCATTTTTTATTGGAAAGCTGACAAGATCTTAACTGTCGCCACTTAGAAGCTAGCCACTTGGCAAATACTACTTCTTAAGCACAGGTAAATTCAGCTCCTCATTAATATAAACCTCAATGCGTCGATTCTTACCCGGAATATCACCGACAGGCTCAGACTCCCCCTTACCTACCGTTCGGATAATCTCTTTAGAGATATTAAAGTCTGCCGAAAGTGTTTTCACCACAGATGCTGCGCGGCGTTCAGACAGCTTTTGGTTGTACGCTTGAGTACCCGCCGCCGAAGTATGGCCAAATACAGTGATCTCTTTTATCCCGTACTCGTTGATAAAGTCTGCTAACTTTTGCAGCTTGTCAGTGTAACTGGATGCAATCTTATCACTGTCATTCTCATATAAAATGGTCAGCTTAATCTCTGCCACTCTTGGAGCAAACTGCGTGCAACCATGACTATCAACCACGTGCGTGCTTGGGGTATCTATACACTGGTCTTGGTCGTTAAAGACACCGTCATTATCGCTATCTATCTGTGCAACAGCAGGCACAGCTGCCAGAGGTAAAACTGGCGTTTCCGCTTTAGATTCAGAGCCAAACCAGTATCGAAGACCTAAAGCGATCACCCCGACATCATCCGCATCCAGCGGCATATGCTGGTAACTCACATAGGCCTGCATATCATGGTTAATTTGATAGCCAACCTCAGCGCCTAACCAGATCCCCGAACCAGAATGGGAGTCAGAGCCCAGCTGTTTTGACTCATCTGAAATTGAAGAGGTGACGGCATCTAACTCCCACCCTAAATAACCTAACTTACCTGTGACACTGAAGCGTTCACTGAGCGGGTAAGTTCCCAGCACGCTCAATGACCAACCATCGCCGGTTTCAGGGTAAACATGCTCGGCTAAATCATAGTAGGCGTCTAAATCGGTTGTTTGACCAGAGAATTCAACGCTGCGCTCACCCAGATCGATATAGCCTGCTTCAACACTAAAATACTGACTGAACTTATAACCTAGAAATAAGCTATAGCTGGCTCCAGAGTCATCAACTTTAGTGCTGCTTGCGTCAATCCCTGCTTGATTATAAAGCTCATCTAAGCCGCTACTCGATACATTGGTTGTAGCTAAACCAAACTGCCCACCAAGGTAAAAGCCTTGAGACCACATATGCTCATTTTCTAACTGCGACTCATGCTCCGAAGCCTGCGCTGCAAGAGGACAAAGCAGGGTTGCCAGTAAGATGCTTGAAAGCGAGCAAAACTGATACGTTTTCATATATAACTTAAACCTTAATATCTGATGCTATGGTGAAACGGTTCTTTCTACTTGCTAACAAGCAGCGACGGCGATAAATGCAAACAAACACAAACAGGACCAACAGACTCCAAAGGTTCACGCTGCCGCCAGATGATTCAGTCTTGTCATGCACATTTATGACTTCTATCACCTTCACCTTTACCACCGCTTCGGCTTTCATACCAAAAGCATCTTCAATCACGTAGCTAATGATATCTTCACCGCTAAAGCTCGCATCAGGTATATAGGTGATCATGCCGTTAGGACCTAACTCAAGCGTGCCATGTTGAGCCTCGGCACTGACTAAGCTAATAATGCCGCCATCGGGGTCTGAGTCATTTATCAGCACATTAATATCGACCTGCTCGCCCTGCCTAACTTCGGTATAGTCATCAACAGCAATTGGCGCTTGGTTTGCCAAGACAGTGATATTCACGATGGCGTGAGCGGTGCCGCCTTTGCCATCAGAGATGGCGTAATCAATCACATCACTACCAATAAGGTTGCTTAATGCATGATAGCGAAGCTGACCGTCGACAATCTCTACCGTACCAAAACGGGCACTGGCACTTGTGATTGTGAGTTCGTCGCCATCGGCATCACTGTCATTAATTAAGATTTCAATGTCAGTCACACTAGCAACACCGACGGTCAGTTGATCATCTTGTGCCACTGGCTGCTGATTATCGACAAGTAATGTACCCACATAGCCTGGGTCGATAATGGTGCCATTAACGATTCCGTCATCGTCGTTAGCGCCACCATCTTGGATCATTAACTGCACACACCAATCACCTTCATTCAGGCCTGGCTGCCATAGCGTTGAACCCGTTGGTGGGCAGTAGCCCGGCTCACCACTTGTGGACCACAAGCTGTTATTAGCGTCTTCAACGAAGTCTCCCCATCCGCTATCACTGCGGTATTTACGATATACCGCAGCTTGTGGAATCGGTTTGCGTAGCGGTGTAACCACACGATATGCCTGTTCGTTATCTGGTAGGCCATAGGCAATAAAGTCCATGATGCCACCCACGTTAATCGCCTGATTATCCAGCGGGAGGTAGTGAGCATAATCCTTCGCTGAGTCAGAGATCAGTGCACCACTGATATCACCCGCATAAGTTAGCTGACCACGACGTAAGCACACACCTGGGTCGCCCTCAATTAGGTATTGATTCTGAACATGGTGACTCTCAAACAGCACATTGCATTCAGAAACTCGATCTAAGTAATCAGGCGTACCATCGCCGTCACTGTCGGCATAACCTTCGAGATAATCGGGGATTAAGTCGCCATCAGAGTCAGCATCAGTCAGCACGGCTAAATGTTCAACCACCTGAATATAGACAGTCGATTTGTCCTGCAGTGCAGGCTCGCCACTGTCAGTTACCACCAGTGTTACCGGATATACGCCGACAGCCAGTTCTGCAGGGTCAAAGCTAAATGCCTCTTCGGTATCGCTTTGATTACTCAGCTGTGAGTCCCAGACTAGTTGCCAAGTATCTGCAAGGTTAGCATCGTAAACATGGCTATCTATCATCACCAAACCACCACTACGGCTTACCGTCAGACGCACTTCATCCTGTTGGGTCACAGTTAAGGTCAACTCTGGTGCGATATTGCCTTCAGTAATGGTAATTTGATGCTGATATTGAGCCGCACGATTTACGCTAGAGTCTAGTGTCAGCACTATGGTTTCATCGGCTTCAGCCAGTTCATCACGCAAAATATCTATCACGATGTTGGTATCAGTGCCTGACTCAATCACTACCTCGCCTGTCACCACATGGTAATCACCGCGGCTGGCGCTACCACTAAGCTGGTAAGGGATTGATAATGGATACACCTCAGAGCTGCCGTTAAGGTGCACACTCACAGTGACCTCCTCACCCTCAAGCACAGTTTGATTTTTCTGGAACGACACTAAAGGTTTTACACAGATATTCTGCGCTGCGATACTGACTCGTCCTTCGCTATCTGTCGCCTGCCAGTAAGCTTTATTATTTCCTGGAGGGAAGAGTAAGTTGTCATTGATAATCGATACTGGCAATGGATTACCGAAGCTATCGACTGCGGTCGCAGCGCCAATATCAACACGGGTATACAAGGCATTAGCATTGACGGTTAAGTCACCACAAAGATCGGCAGGTAATGAAATCTCAGGGTACAGGTGCTGATCCGCACTATTGACCATTATTCGAATATAGCCAACCGCCGTTAGCCCTTCGCTATCAACAATCAGGTATTCAATCACCACCTCTCCCATATAACCTTCAACAGGGGTATAGCTGATTTCGTTGCCTGTAATGGTAAGCTGACCGATATCGACACTCGCCGACAATAAACGGATATCATCACCATCAGGATCGCTATCGTTCAACAGTGGCAAGATATTCACTTGCAGCCAGTCATTAACCATAATGCTGTCATCTTGAGTAACCGGAGCTTGATTGACAGGCTCCTCTTCAACGATAACCGTCACCATAGCTTGAGCTGTCAAAGGATCAGTTTCATTACCATCACTGATGGTGTAACTAAAGCTCAGCTCACCAGACCAATCAGCAGGCGGCGTGAACGTTATGGTGTTGTTGGCATTGAGCACCACTGAGGCTGCAGATTGACCAATATCGGTCACGGTTAATCTGTCACCATCACTATCGCTATCGTTACCCAATACCGCGATGACAACCGGCTGATTAACCTCAGTCGTCACCCTATCATCTTGCGCGATAGGGCTATCGTTTACCGAGGTGACCGTGACGCGAATAACCGCACAATCAGTTAAGCCACCAGCGTCTTCAATGCAGTAATTTATTTGGTCTTCACCATGAAAATCGGTAGTTGGCGTATAACTAATACTGCCGTCACTGCCGATACTGACCGTACCATGGCTGGCACTGGCAGAAGTGATGGTGAGCTTATCGCCATCGGCGTCGACATCGTTAATCAGTGGATAACTGACACTTGTCGTGTCTTCTTCCAAGATCAAGCTATCATCGGCCGCCACCGGAGCATCGTTAACTGAAGTGATATTGATAACCACAGTGACGGTTTCACTGTAGCTGCTGCCGTCATAAACTCGGTAGGTAAAGCTATCGAGTGTTGCTTCACCAGCATCGTGTTGGTAAACCAGTGAGCCGTCACTATTGAGTGTTAACGAGCCATGTGTAACGCCGCTGACTAAGCTCACACTCAGATCATCACCATCCACATCGAAATCGTTGCGTAACACGCCAGTGGCTTTACCTAGGGTTAAGCTCGCGCCTTCCACTAGGTTATAGCTATCCGCCACCGCAGTCGGTACGTCATTCACCGCAACCACATTGACGGTTAACAAGGCAGAGCTCAAACCACCCGCATTATCAACAATGGTGTAAGTCACTTGATCAACACCATTAAAGTTAGCTGCTGGGGTATAGCTAATTTTCTCGGCAACAACACTCACTTTAGAGCCACTTACTGGAGTCGATAACCCGCTCAAACTGATGCTATGCCCCATGTCGATATCAGTGTCATTAGCTAGCACATCGAAGATTAGATTCGGACTATCTTCATCAATGCTGCCCATGTTATCAGCAACGGCAATAGGTAAGCGGTTAAGGAACTGCAGTGGTAGGCGCACCACTTCAGAGGTCACGTTAGTATTGAGGTTATCGACATAAGAGAAGGTCCCTTGCAGCGGATAGTCTTCCGATGCCATGGTCGGTACTAGACCCGTTTCTTGCAGTACGACCCGCAGCACATAGTGCTCACTGTCATTATCGCCATCAGAGTTAATCACAGAGCCAAACACAATACTATTTACCAGTCCGTTAACTTTGATTGCGCTACTCGCGTCAATGAAAGTGTCAGTGGCTGTGGTGTTGAGGTTAAGCGGAGCCTGTGAGGCACTAAGTGCAGTATCAAAAATCCGTTTAAGCTGCGCACTGTTTGGCTTTATCGCCAAACCTTGAGGTAAGGTTAAGTTCAAGATCAGATCATCAGTGCGGCCAGTGGGCAAGGTCAGCACTAACTCAGCGGTGATCTCTTCTCCTTGGATAAAGTTACCAGCCGATGTTTCTGGCTTACTTGTATCGACAAGATTTACCGTTAACTGTGGCTGGCCAGCTTGATCTGCAACACTGACGGTAAGCAGAGTCGGGTTGAGACCATCAGCCGCGTCAGCGTTATCATCGCTCAGCACCTGATTAAAGTTATCACCCGCTATTTCGCCCTGATTGGCAATCACAGTTCCGTCAGCAGTACCCGCATCAATAGTGACGACATAGCCAGCATTGATAACACTACCCGGCGCAATATCCCCAAGGTTTAGCTCGAACGGCCCTTCGTTGCTGACTATGCCATGACTGGTAAAGCCACTATTAGCAACGATTTGGCTGTTAGCAGGAATAGGGTTAAGTAAACGGCTATTAATCGCAGTCGTCGCACCGCTATTTACCACAGTAAAGTGATACAACACCTTATCACCGGGATCGACTAGACCATCGCCATCGACGTCATTGAGCAGTGTCCACTCAAGATAGGCTCTAACCTCTGGCAAACTTTGGCCACCACTTACTGCCGTGTATCGCACATTTTGATAACCATCTGACTGATTACCATTGCTATCACTGGCAACTTGCCCGGTCTGGTCGCTATTACCGATAGCACTATGGGTAAAGGTTTCAATGGTCGGTGTTGCGTCACTATCATACAAGGGGTCGTCAATGGTGATCTGATATTCAGCCACAACCACCAGCCCGGCACCTAAGCTAGCAATAGTGACTGCAACATCATCACCAATCACGTTGATGCTATTGTTGCCCTCTACTAAGGCGGTCGTTGTGGCATAAGTGACCCCAGCAGGAAGGACTTCATCGACCGAGATATTTGTCAGCTCATTTGCCGACAAATTCTGGATGAAATAACTGACTTTTATGGTGTCTTTCGGTGAGATCTCACCGTTCGCCGCAAAGTCGTTAACCCATTGGGCCGTCTGCTGAATATAAAGCGCATCTAGACGTTCAACGGCATCTTGTACATAGACAATTGTGGCTTGGTCGCCGTTACTGTCATTACCATCGGCATCTGAAAGTTCTGGCACCGTTAGCTCTGAGTCCACTAGACCTTGGGCACGAATTTGAGTCCCCGCGCTAACGCCATCTTTAACGCGAACATGATAAGTCAGGGTGACAGTATCATTGGTCTCCATCGCGCCAATATCAAATACAAGCTCAGGCAAGCGAGCTAAATCAATCGTGCCTTGTGAGCTAGTAGCGGCATGCGTTGCATCATATAACGTGTTGCTTGGCGCTGCTTCGTAGTACTTCACCTCATTAACCAAAGGCCCTAAATTGGTTAAGGTAATGGTATAGATCAAGGTATCGCCCGGCTCAATCACACCGGCATCGCCATTATCAATGGCGATTTCAACGCTATGTGCCACGTCGATAAATGACAGGTTCTTGGTCGTCACTTGCGCTGCGCCCTCAAGCGAATACTGACGTTCAACCTGTGGTGTACCCGGTCGTGATGAATAGCGGCCGTTAGTCACACCGATAGTGAGCAGCTTATTAATCGCCGCGCTGTTATCGACCACAGCTTCAAAAACAAATGATTTGTTGATCTCTGCTTGGGTGATTGAGCCAAAATCGATCGCCAAGACATTGGCGACGCTAGTATCTAGCGTCCCATCTCCTGTATGGCTGTCAGCGATATAACTCAGCTCTGGTGGCAGAGTGAGTTCAAACTGATTATCGAATGCATCTGCGCTGCTGCCGTGATGTTTAACTTCAACGGTAAAGCTGACCTTATCGCCTAAGGATACTTCTGTTAGATCTGGCGTAATGGTGATATTAAGCTTTGGCTCCGCTACGGTAATGGTCTCAACATCAGGGCCTGCGTTGCCCGCTGCCGTCGCCACTGAAACCGTGTTATCTAAGCTCACTCCAGCCTTGTTACTAGCCTCATCCTCAAGCAAGGCTTCCACGCGCACGATAAAGTAGTTGTTAGCCGGATCACTATCAGCGGTATTGCTCACCTTGCCAAAATCAAAGACTAGAGTACCCATTTGCGATTCAACTGCCGTACCGGGGCCACTGTAGCTGATATGAGAGCCTGCAATCACTTGGCTTTTAACAAAGCTCATGCCTTGCGGTAGCACATCAGTTAACACCACACTGTCACTGCTACCTTCAATCACATCGATGCGGATGTCGTAAATAACCTTTTCACCTATAGCAAATAGATTATCAACCTGACCTGCAGCCAATGACTGTTGCACCGAAATCGATGAATCGACGGTAAATGATTGGCTCACCTGCTCACCGTAGTTATTCAGCTGGCCATTATTCAAATGCTGATCATCATCCAGAGAATCACTCGCATCACGGCCACGGCCATCACTCAAGCTGTTATAGCTTGCCTTAACAGTGTTTGTCAGCAGGTCCCCTGCCAACACGCTATTGCTAATCACGACATCATAATCAATGGTGATCGCGGCTGTGGCTGGCAAGGTAAATAGCGGCCAAGCTAAGGTATCGTCATCTAACGTTGTGGCGCTAATTTGAGCATCGTTCTGAGTGAGGACTGCCCCATCACTGCTAAGCACTGCCCCTTGGGCATTTTGCAGTGTCACGTTACCAAAGCTCACTCCGCTGCCGCTACCATCAGGCGCACCTAACAAGGCCGCAGGCAAGACATCAGACAAATCGACACGATACGCATTGGCATTAGTCGATTCATTAGTTAACACGATGCGGTAAGACACGGTATCGCCCGCATCGCTACCCGTTGCACCAGCAGTAATCGTCTTATCTAAGGTTAAATTCGCCTCAACCACATTGATATCAATATGATTTTTCGGCGGCGTTGTTGCGTTGTCATAACTGGCCGACGCCCCAACTCTCAACGCCTCTCCAGCCTGATTAGCTAAGCTATTATCCACCTCGACTTCAATCGCAATGGTAATGTTTTGCGCTGTATCGGCACTGTTATTGATAGAGCCAAAATCAAACGTTAATGGGTCATCACCACGAGTAAGCGCCAAATTGGGGGACTTGCCCGCAGTAAAGTCGCTAACCGGCAACACTAAGTTTACTGGCGTACCGGTATAAGTCAGCCCTTCGGGTAGATCGTAGGTAAACACAAAGTTATCTGTGGTGCCTACCGGAATAGCCATCGTGGCGGTAACGCTAGTAACGCCAAGAATAGGTTGATCGCTGGCCGCTACTGTAAGATTAATACTCGGCTTGCCTGCTGTAATTTTGGCAGAGTCACTGGCCAGAAGGTCATTAACAGATTGATTAGAACCGTTAACCACACCACTACCCGTTCGCTCGCCGGTATCATTATCCGGTTGCCCAGGAGCTGCCGCGCCAGTACCATTACTACCGGGTAGTGAGGTGACTGTCGCTGCTAATGTCGAGGTTACTTGCTCCTCAAAGCCAATGGTCGCATCTAGCATGGCCGCATACACTAAGGTAATGGTTTCACCCGGAGCAAGGTAATATTCGCTAGCAGCTAAACAGCTGCCATTAGAACTTAAGCTATTACCGCTAAAGCTGAAACACCCAAGTAGATCTTGGTTTGAACGAGATAAGGTCGCACTGGTTAAGCTGGGGTTTTGTAAACGAGCAGGTAACTCAGTACTCACAGCCCATTCCCAGCCTCGTGTAGAGTCACTGCTATTTAAGTTACTGATCACCGAGGTAAACACCACTTGCTCACCACCCGATGAGCTTGCTGGTGAGACTTGGCTATTTACACTTAAGTCCGCTTCAACGATGTTGTACACAGCGGTTTGAGAGTCACTTTGTGGGTTAGCGTTAAAGTTCTGAAAATTAACGTTGGCAATAACGGATTTAGCGTTACCACGTTCATTAGCTGAGGTGTTATCAACCAGTAACTTAAATACTAACTGTAGCTGCTCCGTGTCAGCATTATCACTATCACTGTTATTGAGATCGCCAAGCTCAAAACCAAGCAGGCTATTGTTGTTGGTCGGGACTATGGCTGTGGCAGAGGTCGGGATAGGTGACAATGCGCCAGTTAGCTTAGCGCCTAGTAATGTGGTTGAATTGAGTGCCTTTAGTGTCGAGCTAGCACTCATGTATTGAGCGCCTTCTGGCAGCTGGATATCGATCATCGCCTTATTAACATCGGCAATACTCAAACCCTGCGGAACATCGACGGTCAATTGATAGGTGAGGATTTCACCAATCGCCGCTTCAACCGCACCATCAGCGCCGCTAGTCCAAGACTCTGTTGAATCTATCAACTTAAAGTCACTAATTGCCAATGAGCCGATTGACGCCGTAGGCTTGGCCTTGACCAAGCTATCACGCTCGGGGTGATTGATATCACTACCAGGCAGACTGCTACCGATAACTTCCACATCATTATCATAACTAGAGCCGGTCACCACCCCTTCTTTTACGACTGCACTATAGACGAAGGTTACGCTTTCCCCTGCAGGAATTGCTGCGCTAGCCGTATAGGTCACGGTTGGGCTGGTAAATCCATAGCTAAAGTTAGCGGGCGTTGTCTTCTCTGCAGCACTGCTTACATCAAACAGGTCGCTGTTTAACACATCGGTCAGCACCACATCGTAAGCGGGAGCAGTACCTGTGTTCTGAAGGGTCATGGTGACTTCAACTATATCACCTGACGCCAAACCACTTGCCGGTGAAAAGCTCGCATTGACTACAAGGTTATGCTCGGTAAACTTGGTGCTGGCGTCATCTTTAATATCTGCGCCTGTTTTATCTTGATAGGTCAGGCCAACGTTTAATTTACGATTCTGTTCCTTTGTCAATGCAACAAGTGCACTACTGTTGGTAACCAACGCCTTAATAATAAAGCTAAAACTGTTGTTGCTTGCGTTATTATCATTAGTCACTAAGGTACTTGATGGGCTATCAAAGTGCACATTAAGATCTTGCCCGTTATCGACAGTCTTGCTTACCGCCAGCGTCGGACTGATATCAATGGTGCCGTCAAAGTCTGTTGTATCGACCGCAAGAGAGCTATCAATATAGGCAAAACCTTTAGGAAGCTCCATAAGCACATTGAGTTCCTCTGTTCTCCCCTCTGGAAGCGTCACTGTTGTGGTATAAGTCACCACATCACCCACCACCACTTTGCCGCTATTACCCTCCGGTATCACGTCAGTTAATTTTGTCACTACACCTGGAAATTCCATAGTGATAAAGCTGCTGTCGGTTACTGCAGGGAAGTCCACTGCGCCACTGGCCGACGTCCAAGTCACATTTGCGGTCGGCATCAATACTTGGTTAGGTGTCACCGAGCTATCTAGCTTTGCCGTATAGGTAATAATGACGGTATCAGTTGTTAATGGCGCACCAACGGTGCCATCATTTTTGGCTAAGGGATCTGTAAGAGTTAGCCCTGTATCAAAAAGATCGCCACCGTGATTAAGGGGATCACCATTGCCGTCAGTTACAGACACAAGACTCGCCGCCGTCAACCCCGCTATTGCCGGTGCAGTAATGACGACATCATGAGCATTGGCACCACCGATATTTTCAGCGGTGATAACCAGAGTTAATTGGTCACCCGCATCAGACTGTTCGATATCACTACTGACCGGTGTCGTATCAATAATAGTCTCATCGGCAACCAAATTAGTACTTTCCTGAACACCGTAAGTTAGCAGTAGCTCTGGCGCACGTACCTTTATCCCTACTAAGCTAGTCCCTCGCGCCACCATACTCGGGCTATTTTCGGTACTGGCCAAAAATATTGTAGACAGGAAAAGATTATCGGCGAAGGGAGCATCGGTAATACTGACATCAATATCCACTGCAAGAGTTCTACTTTCCGTAGAGGAAAAGTTTGGCCATTCGATGCGCAGCATATTGGTCGCCACATCTGTTGTGATACTTTTCGGTGTTAAGCCTAATGTATCGGTTGCCCCTAAACGAATATCATGACCAAAAGTGGTATTTAAGCTGCTGACATCAAACACGGGCAGTGGCAGGTAAGTTTCAAATACGATGTTATTGGTATCACCTGAAGGCACCTGTAACTCTTGACGCAAGGTCAGCGTCTCAGTAGGCATGTACTCCACCTGTGGAGAAAGAATACTTAGGTCATTTGATGCCGGGATAATCGATACGTGACTCGCAGAAGTGTCACTACAGTTGGAGGCTCCAGCAGTTAGGCTGTAGCTGGCATCTGCGCTGGCTTGTAAATTGTCTGCCGCTAACACGGCCTCGCCATTTTGGTACTGCTGATTGACCTTAGCTTTATACGCAATCGTTATTCGCGTCGCAGGCGCTAAATCTCCGGTTACTCCATGGACATCATAACTCACCGTTGTCACACCATTATTGGTTGTCACTGTCGGCGTAACGGCCACTGTATTACCGTTAACCTGCATATTGACGTGCGCATCAAAGCTCACCCCATCAGGCAGGGTATTGGTGACGACCAGCGAATCTGCAGTGCCATATTCTGTGACTGAGATTGCATTACTGTAGGTAACACTATCACCCGGCGACGCAGTGTCTGGTGAAGCCGCTTGATAAATAACCAAGTGCTTGGCATCTAGCTCTACACTCGCTGTAATTTGCGGTAACGGCGTATTATCAGGGTGTTCAACATCCAAACTAGAGTGGGAATTAAGCACTAGCGCTTGGCACTGAGTTTCGTCCAAAATATCTGCGATATAAGCGGTGTGACTCACTCGTGCATCGCTGGCAGTTACTGCCCCCTCGACAGCGACAAAACCACTGATTAAGTTACCACCTGGATTACTGGTAGAGGGCTCAGAGGTTAGCGTAAAGCCAATGCCGCCAACATGACTGGATGCGACATACTGCAATCTAGAATCAAGCTGCTGCTGCAAATTAACATCAAAAATATTCTTACCATTTGCGACATCGATTTCATCAACAAACAGATTGCCAAAACTAGAGCCTGGAACATTCTTACTTTCGCGAGTGTCAACGGTAGAAGAAAAGTCAACCACAGTGGTAACGAGAGACTGACTCGCGATTGTTCCTTCAATAGCACCATTAATGCCTGTTGCGGTATCACCAAACTCAAACACACCTTGCGCACTGATGGTCAAGCTGGTGCCGATTGCGACTGCGGTATCAAGTGTGGCACAAACCTGAGTAGGCAATTCAGGGCCATTTGCAACCACTGAGCCTAGTGGCAGCTTGAGCAAAGACAAGTGACGCCCTTGGCTAGAAGTGACGGTTTGATTCACTATCGGGTCCAGTAGCATGCCTGATTCTGGAAAAGTACCTAGGCGAGTAATATCAATGGCACTGCCGAAGAAAACAGCAGAATCAAGCGCCACATCACTAGGTAAATTAAGCCGAATATAGGGACCATAGCCAGGTGAGCCATTGGCATTACTAATGCCAATATCAAAACATACTTGTTCGCCAGTTTTTGCAGTAGCAGGCAAGGAGTTGACTACGATGGGGGTCGCCGCCTGCAATGAAAACGTAGGGATGATTGCTGCGGTCAATAAAGAGAGAAGCAAAGTAGTTTTTGTCATAGATACTCAGAATTTTGTGTCGTTTTAGTTTACGAAGTCGCGTGGAGTAAGGTCTCAGCCGATCGCATTAACCGATAATAAGTACCACTTTATTACTAGCGGCCAACATATCGCCGCAGTAATATAACAAAAACACAACCAAACAAAAAGTATCACAACACAAACAACAAGATAGCAGGTAACTAGCGGTACAAATGTTAAGCAGCGCATTCACTTAAGAGCAGTGTTTTAATACGAATCATGATTAAAAACACGACTATCGACTTACTTTTTATGATATTTGGACAAATACTCTAAATAGCTAATAATTATTGAAACTAGACTTAGTGATAATCAACGGACGGATAGATTATTCAAGATGAACAAGCCACCCATTGAGTTCAAAATTATTATTCTGCCGCACCAGCTAACCTTTATACTGAAGGAAATGTGACGAGGGATAACTCGATGTGTGGTCGGCTCAATATTATTGATGACATGTTTGTACAAGCGCTGATGCAAGATTTGCAGGTAAAGAACGCGGAGGAGATGCTGTTTGGCCGTTTTAAAATGCCCACTAATGACATTAGTATTGTGCGTGAGATTGATGGTGAACGTAGGCTGCAAACTGCCACCTGGTGGTTACTGCTTGAAACTTGTTACGAAGGCTTTAAACCCAGCCGCTATACCTCGTTTAACACCCGCTTCGACAAACTAAACACACCTAATAGCGCGGGCTTTGAAGCTTACAGAGAGAGTCGTTGCTTGGTCATCGCCAGTGGCTTTGGTGAAACCGAGAAAAGGGGTAAAGACACTTACTATCATGACTTTACTGCCGAGGATTCAGCAGTGGTATTCGGTGGGTTATGCCGTGAATGGCAGCACCCGAAAACCGGGGAAGTAACCACATCATGCTCCATCATCACCAATCCGCCACACCCTGATCTACTCCCTTATCACAGTAAAGCTAGCCCAATGATTTTGCCGCAAAATGATGAAGTTATTGATGCTTGGTTAAACCCGGCCAACCAGCAGGTAGAGATGTTTGATGACTTGCTAAAACCAGCCCTTAGGCATGACTTTACGGTACAGCAAATAAATAAGCCGAGCCAGTATCAACCTATAGGTCAAACTGCTCGGCTCATTCCTAATGACTATTATGCCTAACCGCTAGTGTTGCTAACCGCGCTATCATTAGTTAAAACACTTAATTGAGATAAGCGCTTAACGTGTCTTTCTGCTTCACTAAGCTTTGATACAAGGTAAACTGGTTAGCTGCACGCTCTAGGTTATGCCCTGCATGATGAATTTGAAAATACACATCACCATTTAAATGATCGGTTAAGAATCTCACCCCAATCATCAAGCACATCACTCTTGCGCCTAACCACAGGCTTTTACGCTCGCCATCTGACAGCACATCACCTAACTCACTCAAGTAGCCACTGCAGATAGCACCAAAAATTGATTCCCTGACCTGCACTTTATCTAGTGCGGTAGAGTCTTCCTCTTCAGGGCTGCAGAAAGTACGCACCATGTCACCAAAGTCATACATCAGATAGCCTTTCATACAGGTATCTAAATCAATAATGGCAAGGCTAGTCATGTCACGCTTATCAAACAGCATATTGTTGATTTTGGTGTCATTGTGGCAAATTCTACGTGGGAGTGTGGCTTCAACTTGTGCCAACTCTTGTAGTAGCACTTGCTGCGACATCACAAAGTCAATCCAAGTTTGGCACTCACTCACTCGGCCTTGGCTGTCGTTTGCAATCGCTTGCTTTAACAGCTCAATTCGCCCCGGCAAATGATGAAAATTCGGGATAACGTCTTCTAACTGCTCTGCATCTAATTCCGTTAACGCAGCAGAGAAATGGCCAAAAGCTTTCGCCGCTATTTCAGCATCCGCTGCACTGCCTACTACGTCGATACTATGACTAAAGGGTAGATAATTAATCGCGCGCCAGAAACCTTGCTCACCAAGATCGACAAATAGCTCATCGCTAGCAGTAAGCTCAGGTGACACCACTTGTAATTGGTACTCACCCGCAGCCGCCTTTATTTTTAGGTGTTGGCTAATTTTATCAGCATTGCTAACCAATGCTGACGGCGTTTTGAAGACTTCTATATTAATTTTTTGCAGTACAAATTCGTTATCATCGCCACGTACCAAAAAAGTATGGTTAATATGGCCGTTCCCCAATGGAGATACTTTGGCACTTGCTGCATCAATACCAAAATGGGACAAAATATTTTGTCTAATAAAATCGATCACCCAAGTCTCCAGTTATTCTTTTATCTCTTTTTTTGCTATCTGGGCTTTTCCAGACTTTCCATGCAAATTGCCTATTTAAATTAGCTTCTAACTAATTTGTGCAAAGAGTCTGCTGTAATTTCTGCCTAACCCACTGCACATCTTCAGGGTAAGTCACGCCGTACCAAGATTCCTTGGCGACACTGACGTTTACCACCTTGTTAGTCTGAGCATCTGACGGGGCGTCGAGTCGAGCTTGCACCACAGTAGGCAAGTAACACTCGGCTTTCGGATGCTGACCATTGTGCTCAAGGAAGTGACTAAACTGCTGTTCAATCACCTCAAAGATATCTGGCTTGAAGCCCCAACACGTCATCGAAACCACGGCATCTTTGTCAATGGCAAAACGCTCTTCACCTAACGTACCAGTTAAAGCTGATGCTTCACAGCGAATATCGAGCCACTCGGCCACATCAATAAGCTTGCCCGCTTCGACTTGGCATAAACCTCGATTAACACCACCATTGTCAGACAGGGTTAAGCCGATGGGATAGGCGACCATCATCCAGTCGTCGTTCGCTGTCGATAATCCCTCGGCAAGTAAAGTAAAAGCACTGTCACCATAGAAATCGTCGGCATTGATCACCGCCATAGGGCCAACAACATGATTTCGCGCGCTCCAAAGCGCATGAGCTGTACCCCAAGGTTTTTGGCGTTGCGCTACATCGGCAAATGCATGCGCTGGCACAGGAAGGTCATCAAGTGCCTGAATGCAATACTCATAGCTAAAATCATCGCTCAGCTTTCCAGCCAACGCATCATCTAACATGCTGGCAAGTTCAGGGCGGATAACCAGTACTGCTCGAGTAAACCCCGCTTTATAAGCGCTCTGTAACGATAGTTCCAGCATGGTCTCACCATGTGGGCCAAGCTCTGCTAATTGCTTGTCGCCACCAAATCGGCTACCTAAACCTGCCGCTAGGATCACTAAGGTTAAATCCTGCGTGTTGTTACCCATTAACATTCAATCTCTCAAACCGTTGCGAATTCGCCTCACAATAAGGCGAAGCAGTTTAATGAGTCTATAGGCTAATTTCCAGCGCTAATCACCACTCGAGCCCAGTATAGATCTAAGCTTATAAATAAGTGCGAAATTCAGGGATCTTACCCAGTGCCGTTTGGCTACCCTTTAAACTAAAGTTATAGCCACAAAGGCTGACGTTACCGCGCCTTGCCATATCGACAATAATTGCTTCGGTATCTAAAGGTGAGAATCGTGCTTCAGTCCCGGTATCAGCCAGTAAATCAACGACTAATGGGCGGTACTCAGTGCCATTATTGAACCGTATACGCGAGCAGGTTTTATCACCTTTAGCTGTAGCGAGTGACCACAAGTTAGTCGGCGATCCTGTTTCACCTAACCAGCGCATAATCAATACATCATCCTCAAGCGCCAAACTAAAACCGTCGGGCAGAGATGTTGACACGCGTGCGACTTGAGGTCGGTCAGCGACATCGCTTAGCGATTGCTGGCCACTGCCGCTTACAGTTTCAATGTCGGCATCTGCTGTAGGAATTAACGACAAAAGGCTCAGCAGTAACATCACACCAACGATAGCGCCGCCCCCAATAAGCACGAGCTTTTTATTGGTTTGCAACAACTGTAATAGCTGCGCCATATTCAATGCAGTTTGTCTTGTACCTCTGCGAGACTGAGCTTGGTGGTGAGTCCTAGTCTCTGAGCTTTGCCCAACTTCATCTGAGGTATATGACTCGTCATGATGATTAACCGCTACACTCTCAGCGACCTCCTCGCCCCCTAAAGTCGGCTCGACTCGCACTCGAGAACTTGTCATTCGCACAGAGGCTTTACTGCTCGTCATATCGACAGGCCCCGAATACCCCTGCACATAATCGACTCGAGAAGGGGCTGCTAAAATAGCCAAATAGCCAATAATCAGCCCAGCTGTAACTAACAAGGTCAGCAATAACATCATGCTGTGAATATGTATTAAGGTGATGAGTACCAGCCAAAACGGGATTAAGGTTAACAAGACTAGCTGTGGTGCCTTAGCGCAATCTCGTAATCTGCGCAGACTAGTTAATGCCAGCACGGGGGTGAGTATTATCCCTACAAAGTACAAGGCTAAAGAAGGACTAAGAATCACAACAGCTAGCAACAAAGTGAAATAAATCAAACCACTAATTGACGCAAAACGCTGACCATTATCTAAACCATTGACACAAAAAAGCGACTTTACCTGCATATTTATACCGACCTTAACCCTATTCTTTAATTCGGCTGCTGCGTGATTGATTAGCAACAGCGCACCCAATTTCTATGCTCAGGCGAAAGCATAAAACGTAATGAAGTAGCCTACCCAATTTAGCGCTCAATGTCAGTGTTTTCGGGCAACTATCTCTGCTGACTCTAGCTTAAACTTGCGTGCTTCACAGACTAAAGAACATCATTTTCAATGGTAATTCACGCATCTGTGACTAGCGTAAATATCACCCTAGGCTGTATAATGGCTCGCTTAATCTTTTACACGCCATTTTTTGAGCTCGCAGCTAGCTCTAATTGGTGCAAAACATCGGATATGCAGCTCATGACCGCTCGCGGAAACCTATTTATCGTCTCGGCGCCAAGCGGCGCAGGTAAATCATCGCTTATTTCAGCCCTATTAAGGGACCAACCTGTAGATATGCAAGTTTCAGTTTCGCACACCACAAGACAACCACGTCCCGGTGAAGAGAACGGTCAACACTATCATTTCGTCAACCAAGACGACTTCAAGAGTTTAATTACCGATGGTGCTTTTTTTGAGTGGGCTGAAGTCTTTGGCAACTATTACGGCACGTCTCGTGTCACGATTGAGCAGACACTCGCACAAGGTATTGATGTATTTCTCGATATCGATTGGCAAGGCGCCCAGCAAGTTAAGCAGCTTATGCCTGAATCTATTGGCATTTTTATCTTGCCACCGTCAAAAACTGAGCTAGAACGCCGCCTAACGGGTCGCGGACAAGATAGTGCTGAAGTGATTGCCGACCGCATGGCGCAAGCCGTTTCAGAGATGTCACACTACAATGAATATGACTTCGTTTTAGTGAACGATGATTTCGACAAAGCATTGGCCGATCTTTTAGCGATCATTCGCAGTCAAAGATTAACCTCTGCTAGCCAAATTCATACGCAAAATGGTATGATTAAAGATCTGTTGGCAGGCTAACTGTCTTCATGTACAATTTTGCGTCATTTTTTCAATCGATAAAACACTGGAGTTTCCAAACATGGCTCGCGTAACTGTAGAAGATGCCGTAAACCAAATCGGCAACCGTTTTGATATGATTCTGGTTGCAGCGCGTCGTGCTCGCCAAATCGCTGTTCAGGGTAAAACCCCTATGGTTGATGAAGAGAACGACAAGCCAACGGTTATCGCCCTGCGCGAAATCGAGCTAGGTTTAGTCACAGCTGCGACTTTGGATGCCGATGAGCGCCAAACAGTTCGTGAACGTGAAGCAGCAGAAATCGCTGCTGTTGCTGCCATCGCTGAAGGCCGCAACAACGTCATATAAGGAGTAGAGTCACTTGTATCTGTTTGAAGGTCTCAAGGAGTCTGCTTCAGGTTATTTAGAACCTGAACAGGTAGAATTACTCAAGCAGGCCTATCAGGTGGCGCGTGATGCCCACGAAGGCCAAATGCGCACGAGTGGCGAACCTTATATTACCCACCCGGTTGCGGTCGCCCGCATCCTGGCCGATATGCGTCTCGATCATGAGACGCTTATGGCTGCTCTCTTACATGACACTATCGAAGACACCCCGGTAACAAAAGAAGAACTGGCTGAATTATTCAGCGAGTCTATCGCCGAATTGGTTGAAGGCGTCTCCAAGCTCGATAAACTCAAATTTCGCGATAAGAAAGAAGCCCAAGCCGAAAACTTCCGCAAAATGATGATGGCGATGACCCAAGATATTCGCGTCATCCTGATTAAGCTTGCTGATAGAACCCATAATATGCGCACTTTGGGTGCATTAAGACCCGATAAGCGCCGTCGCATTGCCCGAGAAACTCTCGAGATTTACGCCCCAATCGCTAACCGTCTTGGTATTCATAATATTAAGTGTGAATTAGAGGATTTAGGCTTCCAAGCCTATTATCCAATGCGATACCGCGTACTTAAAGAAGTGGTTAAAGCCGCTCGTGGTAATCGAAAAGAACTGATTCTAAGTATCGAAGCAGCCATTGAAACTCGCCTCGAAGATACCGCCCTTGAAGGCGCGGTAAAAGGACGCGAGAAGAACCTTTATTCCATCTATAACAAGATGCGCAATAAAGAACTGCCATTCCAAGAAGTCATGGATATCTATGCCTTTAGAGTCATCGTTGACTCTATCGATACCTGTTATCGCGTGATGGGTGCCATGCACGGCCTTTATAAGCCGCATCCTGGTCGCTTCAAAGATTATATCGCTATCCCTAAAGCTAACGGCTATCAGTCACTGCATACTTCGCTTTTTGGCCCTCACGGCGTGCCGGTTGAGATCCAAATTCGTACCGAAGATATGGACCAAATGGCTGACAAAGGGGTCGCGGCTCACTGGCTGTACAAAAAAGGCAGCTCAGCCGAGCAAGGCACCACCACTCAGGTGCGTGCCCGTAAGTGGATGCAAAGCTTGCTGGAATTACAGCAAAGCGCCAGTACCTCTTTTGAATTTGTTGAAAACTTTAAGACCGAACTCTTCCCTGAAGAGATCTACGTCTTTACCCCTGAAGGCCGTATTTTAGAGCTACCAGTGGGCGCGACACCGGTCGATTTTGCTTACGAAGTTCACACCGACGTAGGTAACACCTGTGTTGGCGCTAAAGTGAACCGTCAAGCCTACCCATTAAGTCAGCCATTAATCTCTGGCCAAACCGTCGAGATTATTATCGCTAACGGCGCACGCCCGAATGCAGCATGGCTTAACTTTGTGGTAACCGGTAAAGCACGCGCTAAAATCCGCCAACTATTAAAGAGCTTAAAAGAAGACGACGCTATCTTACTCGGTAAGCGTCTACTCAATCATGCACTCGGTGAGACTAAGCTTGATAGCTTGTCTGCTGAGCAAATTGAAAAAGTGGTTAAAGATACTAAGCACGACACGCTTGATGCACTGCTAGCTGATATCGGTTTAGGCAATGCTATGAGCATTGTTATTGCCCAGCGTCTTCGCGGCGATCAGGTTGATTCTGAAGAGCCTAGAGAAGACTACACCATGCCAATTCGTGGTGCCGACGGCATGCTAGTGACTTTTGCTAACTGTTGCCGCCCTATTCCGGGTGACGCGGTGATTGCTCATGTGAGCCCGGGTAAAGGCCTAGTGGTGCACATGGAAAGCTGCGCTAATATTCGTGGCTACCAAGGTGAACCTGATAAGTACATTCCCGTTCAATGGGATAGTGCAGAGGGGGTTGAATACCAAGCTAACTTGCGTGTTGAGATTGTGAACCATCAAGGTGCGCTCGCTAAAATCACCTCAATTGTGGCCGCTGAAGGCTCCAATATTCATAACTTAACCACAGAGGAGCGTGATGGACGAGTGTTCCTCATTAATCTACGCATTTCTGTGCGTGACCGTATTCATTTAGCCAACGTAATGCGCCGGATCAGGGTATTACCTGAAGTCTTGCGTACATCTCGGAATCGATAACTTACTCAATACTGTACTCAACAAAGACAAGGATAGATCATGGCAGAGAAAATCATCATCGCAACCGCTAAAGCGCCACAAGCAATTGGCACTTACTCGCAAGCCGTAAAGGTCGGTAGCACGGTTTATTTATCAGGCCAGATCCCACTTGTTCCAGAGACTATGCAGATTGTCAGTGATGATTTTGCAGCGCAGGTTGTGCAAGTATTTGATAACCTAACCGCAGTATGTGAAGCAGCAGGCGGTTCGCTAAGCGATATCGTTAAGCTAAATATCTTTATGACAGATTTAAGCAACTTTGCCACAGTCAATGAAATTATGGGTCGCTACTTTGAGCAACCTTATCCAGCCCGTGCTGCAATTGGCGTTAAGCAATTGCCAAAAGATTCACTGGTTGAAATGGATGGCGTGATGGAGATTTAATCCTCATCAGCCAACCATATGGGCGCCACGGCGCCCATTTTTTTGTTTAACGTTAGCTATTTAATGTTTGCCTCGTTACGCTCCCAGAGCAACAACTCTTAACCCAAAGTACAAAATAGAAGCCAACCATGAGTCCTGAACGTTTCGCCCGTATCAACCAAATGCTCGATAACCGCCAACCCGATCTCACCGTATGCTTAGACACCGTGCACAAGGGCAACAACATTGCCGCAGTGCTGCGTACTGCCGATGCCGCCGGTATTCATGAAGTTCATGCAGTATGGTCAGAGCTTGAAATGCGCGTATCTGGCAATACCGCATCGGGCAGCCAACAATGGGTAAAGACGCGCGTACATCAGAGTATGGCGCAAGCGGTTGATGTGTTTCGTAGCCAAGACATGCAGATTTTAGCTACCACCTTTTCTGATACTGCGGTCGATTTTAGAGAGATTGATTACACCCGCCCAACGGCGATTATTTTGGGTAACGAGCGCGATGGTGTCAGCCCTGAAGGCATAGCTAGCGCCGATCAGCACATCATCATCCCGATGATCGGCATGGTGCAGTCACTTAATGTCTCGGTTGCTGCCGCGCTGATTATGTATGAGGCTCAGCGACAACGCACCGAAGCAGGCATGTACGGTACGCGCAAACTTGATGACGCTTATTGCCAAGTAAAACTGTTTGAGGAAGGCCATCCTATTTACGCTAAAGCCTGCCGCCGTAAGAAGCTGCCCTACCCAGCAATTGATGACGCTGGGCAAATCATCGCTGATGACGATTGGTGGCAAAAAATGCGTGCACCTTCAAACTAACACTAAGCCTAAACCTAAAGTTAAAGCTCAGCCTCAATCAAAAGTAGCAGCACTTAGACCATCAATATTAAGTGCTGATATTTTGCATCCCTAACAACTCTATCACCAGCACGTTCAAACCACCCGCGACAAATACCCCTCTCAACCCACCACAACAAAATTGTAACACCCGTTTGAAAAAGTTTGTCTTAGATCACATTTTTCGCCATACTCAATATTGCAGCAGCCTGTTAAACGAACGATTAAAACAAAAAAAACAGTAACAGGTTGAATTGGAATCAACACTAATCAATATGGAAATGCGATGGAATCTTCTATGAAAACCCCGATTGAGATGCTTGAACATTGGGTTGAAAAACAAGGCGATCAAGTTTATCTAAAGCAGCCTATTGACGGTCAATACAAAACTTTTACTTGGCGCGATGTGCAAACCAAGATGCAACAGATTGCCGGCGCCCTCAGACATCTAGGTCTCAACCCCGGAGATAAAGTTGCGGTACTGTCTAAAAACTGCGCCGAATGGTTTATCACCGATCTTGCTCTGATGCACGGCGGCTATATTAGTGTACCGATTTACCCGACCGCCAACGCCGACACCATTCGCTACACCCTTGAGCACAGTGAAGCTAAAGCAATTTTTATTGGTAAACTCGATTATTGGGCCGACCAAGAAGCGGGGGTCGGCGGTGAGATCCTGCGTATTGCTATGCCCTATGACACTATGCCGTCTCAGTATCACTGGGACAGAATGCTGACCTTAGGCCAGCCCTTGATTGATGCTCCTCTGCCTACTGCAGAGCAAATAATGACCATCATTTATACCTCTGGTTCAACAGGCAAGCCTAAAGGCGCGATTCAAACCTTCGCTAGCTACACCTGGACCTGTACAGCAGTTGTGCGCGACCTTAATACCGATGTTGAGGATAGATTGCTGTCTTATCTGCCGTTAGCGCATATTACTGAACGTGTCGCCATTGAAGGCTCCTCATTTTACTCTGGCAGCAGCGTAGCCTTTGTCGATAGCCTAGATAGCTTTGTGGCCGATGTGCAGCGCGCAAGACCCACTGTATTTTTCTCGGTGCCGCGCCTGTGGAGCCTATTTCAAAAAAATATTATCGACAAAATTGGTTACAGCAAACTTAACTTTTTGCTTAAAGTCCCTATCGTAAGCGGCATAGTTAAACGTAAGATTCATCAAGGCCTAGGTCTAGAGCACTGCCATTTACTCGGCTCCGGTTCTGCACCCATTCCACCATCACTGGTTGAGTGGTACCACAAGATTGGTCTCGATATTTCAGAGGCGTGGGGCATGACTGAAAACTGCGCTTACTCCATTATTAACTATCCGTTTGATGCGCGTAAAATTGGTTCCGTCGGCCGCGCTGTTGAAGGTTGTGAGGCCAAGTGCTCTGATGTTGGCGAACTGCTCGTTAAGAGCCCTGGCCTAATGCAAGGTTATTATAAGCAGGAAGAAGAGAGCGCTCAGTGCTTCGATGAAGATGGCTTCTTCCACACTGGTGACCTATGTACTATCGATGATGAAGGCAATGTCAGCATTACTGGCCGCGTTAAAGACAACTTTAAAACCTCGAAAGGTAAATATGTGGCACCTGTACCTATCGAGCGTAAGCTAGCGCAAGACCCTCATATAGAGATGATCTGTGTTATCGGTTCAGGCTTACCTCATCCAATCGCCTTAGTTCAACTTTCAGAAGGTGCTGCACTTCAAGCAAGAGAAGAAGTCAGGGCTTCGTTAAAGGCGACAGTCGATGCCGTTAACCCTCACCTTGAATCCCATGAAACTGTTGACGCAATTGTTATCGTCACCGAACCTTGGGACGTTGACAATGACGTGCTAACGCCTACATTAAAGATTAAGCGTCATGTACTAGAGAAAAAGTTTAGTGAAAAAGTGGACGGTATACGCGGAGGCAAAGTCTGTTGGGAAGATGAGATCTAAACTTCTCAGCCTTGCCCATTAACGAATAACGGCACACTTCAAGGTGTGCCTTTTTGTTTTTGTGACAAAAATAACCCAATTAACTAAATTTAATGGCTAAGAAGCAGTTTTTGATTGCGCTATTTGTGAAAGAAACTATTCTTGCCATCCTTTCAAATAAACCCAAATTATAGAGTTAACCATGTTTATTTTATTGTCGATACTCGGCGGCTTTTTAATTCTTACTGTAGGTGCTGAAGCCTTAGTGAGAGGCGCAAGCCAAATCGCACTTAGATTGGGGCTTACCCCTCTGATCATTGGCCTGACTATTGTTGCCTTTGGTACCAGTGCACCAGAGCTTGCTGTTAGCGTTAAATCTGCAATTGCAGGTAATAGCGGCATCGCCTTAGGTAACGTAATTGGCTCAAACATCGCTAACATCGGCCTAATTTTAGGTATTACAGCACTGATTCGCCCAATTAAGATTGAGTCTCAAATGGTGCGCCGCGATATTCCAATCATGATTGGTGCGTCACTATTGTTTTGGAGCCTATTGCTAGATGGTGGCCTAAGCTTCTGGGATGGCGTCATTTTATTTACGCTACTGGTTGCTTATTTAGCCTTCAGCTACTTCACAGCAGAAAAGCAAACTGGCGATGATGCTGAAGATGTGAAACAAAATCCAATGCTATCGGTTTTGTTTATCGTTATCGGTATTAGCATGTTAGTTGGCGGCGGTATTTTATTCGTTGATGGCGCGGTCGCTATGGCAACATCTTTCGGCATTAGCGAGGTTATCATCGGCCTAACTGTCGTTGCGATTGGCACCAGTATGCCTGAGCTCGTGACCTCAATTGTGGCAGCCCTTAAAGGCCAGAGCGATATCGCAATTGGTAACGTTGTTGGTTCAAACATCTTCAACGTACTCGGTATTTTAGGTGTTACAGCACTTATTCACCCGATTATTGGTAGCGAAATTAGCAACCTAGATTGGGCTGCTATGATTGCCCTAGCCGTGTTATTGCTACCCTTTGCCTACACGGGTTTGCGTATTGGCCGCCGCGAAGGTGGGTTATTAATTGCTGGCTACTTGGCCTATATCGGCTATATCGTTGTTCAAGCGATTTAATTAGCGCCCCCAGTAAGAGCTTAAATAAAAAGGCCTAACGTGCAGATGATACGTTAGACCTTTTTTATCTCCCTTCATTTCTACACTCAATAGCGACTCTTAATTGCGACCTTAATATAGTCACCTTGTCACAATGACAGATGTCATCCTAAACTGATGACGTTTGTATCTGCCGATTAAAATCACAATGTCCAACACTAAAGCCTTCCCCGCCACAGGGCTGAAAAGAGGTTGTCATAAAATCTAAAACCTCAGATTTGCGTAAAACGATATCTCTGATAATATATGTATAAATTTACAGTGTTTGAGTGCTAACCGTTTGCAAAGACTCGATCTTGTTCCTATCACAGATCTTAAGGGCGTCGCTAAGAAGATGGCCGAGAGATTAGCCAAGCTGAGCATAACAACAGTGCAAGATCTGTTGTTTCATCTGCCGCTGCGCTATGAAGATCGCACTCAAGTCTACCCTATTTCCTCACTTTACCCAGGTAGTTACGGCACCATCGAAGCTGTGATTCAATCAAGCCAAATTATCCAAGGCCGTAAGCGCATGCTGACCTGTACGGTGCGTGATGATACAGCTAGCTTAACCCTGCGCTTTTTTAATTTCTCTGTCGCGCAGCGTAACGGCCTAGAGATCGGCATGACTATTCGTGCCTATGGTGAAATTCGCCGTAGTATGCATGGCGTCGAGATTATTCATCCTGAATATAAGTTGATTACTCCGGGTGAAGATCTACAAGTGAGTGACACGCTAACCCCGGTTTACCCGACCACTGAAGGCTTAAAGCAAGCGAGTTGGATCAAGCTTACCGAGCAAGCATTAGAGATGTTAGAGCGCGGTGGATTACAAGAGTTACTGCCGCCAAACCTGCAGCCCAATAATTTAGACTTAAAGCAGGCACTGCAAATACTGCATCGGCCTAATAATCAAGTGTCGCTATTTGAGCTGGAGCAAGGCACGCATCCAGCGCAGCAACGCCTCATTCAAGAAGAGTTATTGGCACATAACTTAAGTATGCTACGCCTACGTCAACGCAGTAATCGCGACAAAGCGGTCAGCATGCATGCCACGGGGCAGTTACTTAATCCCTTTTTAGCCACTCTCCCCTTTAAGCCTACAGGGGCGCAGCAGCGAGTCGTTGCAGACATTACTCAAGACTTAGCCAAACATGAACCTATGATGCGCCTAGTACAAGGCGATGTGGGCTCGGGTAAAACCTTAGTCGCTGCTTTAGCAGCTTTGCAAGCGATAGAGAGCGGTTATCAAGTCGCCATGATGGCACCAACTGAATTGTTAGCCGAACAACATGTGATTAATTTCGCCGCCTGGTTTGAGCCGTTAGGCCTTAAAGTCGGCTGGTTAGCAGGTAAATTAAAAGGTAAAGCTAGAGCCCAATCGTTAGCCGATATTGAATCTGGTGACGCGCATATTGTCATTGGTACCCATGCTATTTTCCAAGAACAAGTGGTATTTAATAAACTGGCACTGATTATTATCGATGAGCAGCACAGATTTGGCGTACACCAACGCCTAGGCCTACGTGAAAAAGGCATTAGCCAGGGTTTTCACCCGCATCAGCTCATTATGACGGCAACACCTATACCACGTACCTTGGCGATGACTGCTTATGCCGATCTCGATACCTCAATAATTGATGAGCTACCACCGGGCAGAACGCCGGTGACCACAGTCGCGGTTTCAGATCAACGTCGTGAGGAGGTCATCGACCGCGTCAAGCAAGCGTACATCAATGATAAACGTCAAACCTACTGGGTATGCACCTTAATCGAAGAATCAGAAGTACTCGAATGCCAAGCTGCAGAAGACACGGCAGAAGAACTTAAGCGTGCCCTGCCCGAGTTAAAGGTAGGCTTAGTTCACGGCCGTATGAAGCCCGCTGAAAAGCAACAGATCATGGCCGACTTTAAAGCCGGTGAGCTAAACTTATTAGTTGCCACCACGGTGATTGAGGTTGGTGTCGATGTGCCTAATGCCAGCTTAATGATCATCGAAAACCCTGAGCGTTTAGGCTTAGCTCAGTTACATCAGCTTAGAGGTCGGGTTGGGCGCGGTGCCATTGCAAGTCACTGTGTGTTGCTCTATAAGGCGCCACTCTCTGCCACTGCAACCAAAAGGATTGGGGTGCTAAGGCAGAGCAATGATGGCTTTATTATTGCGCAGCAAGATTTAGAGATCCGTGGTCCTGGTGAAGTCCTTGGTACTAAGCAAACCGGCATTGCCGACATGAAGATTGCCGACTTAATGCGAGATCAGGCACTTATTCCTCATGTTCAAAAGTTAGCAGCCCACGTTATGCAACAAGCTCCAGCTAGTGTTGACCCTATTATTGAACGCTGGTTAGGCGACCGCGAGCAGTTTGTACAAGCATAAGCTGCTACATTCGTCAGCTTTAAAAATTAAATATCCTTAATAGAGCTTCAAACTATAGACAATCGCTCGGATTTTTGCAGAATGGATTGAAGCTATACTTTTATCAATTAGTCGTATCACTGCACCCTAGCAGAGGAGTTAAAATGCAACTCAGTCAAGAAGATAGAATTTCCCCACAGGAAAAGAGTTCTGGCACCAATGGTTTAGCCATTTTAGCTATCGTTGCCGTAGTGGCGTTATCCGCTGGCGGCTACTATTACCTCAGTGATAATGATGAAATCGAAGAGCAGCAGGTCATCGTCCCAGTGGTGATCCCCGATCCGATCCCTGAGCGACCTCTTGAAACAGAAGCCTTGCCAGAGCCTGAAGTCGTTGAAGTTGAAGCGGTACAACTACCTGAAGTCGATCCCGTGCCAGAAGTTGAGCCCTTACCCGCATTGGTTGATAGCGATGCCTATGTACATCAGAAAGTGACCGCGATTGCCGATGGTATGGCAATTGAACCACTATTGATTGAAGACAACGTAGTGCGTCAGTTTGTGGTTTTTGTTGATAACTTAGCCCAAGGCGAACTCGCGCGCAAAGTGAGCCCACTGCAAGCACCAAGCACGCAGTTTACAGTCTCGGAAATTGCCAACAAGACCTATATCAATCCAGATAGCTACCATAGATATGACCTGTATGCAGACTTCCTTTCAAGCTTAAATGATCAAGAGCTAGCAAAAACCTACAAAGAGATGACTCCGCTGTTAAGTGAAGCATTTACTGAACTAGGCTATAGCAAGACCTCATTTAATGATCGCATGCAGCAAGCTATCGAGGTGATGTTGGATGCACCTATCATCGAACAGCCGATTGAATTAGACGGCGTTAGCGTTAACTATCAGTTTGTTGACCCTAAACTAGAGGCGCTGCCTAATGCGCAAAAGTTGATGATCCGTATGGGCCCTGAGAACGCTAAGAAAGTGAAGTCAGCACTACGTCGACTACAAAAACACTTAAACTAAGCAGTTAAACTAGCGCAAGGTTTTCACCTAGTTTCCTATCTAAAAGTCCTGTATTAACAGGGCTTTTATTCAAATCCAACATTTTATCACTCAGCAGCTACCTTCAAGCGACACCTGTATCACAAAAGGACTTATTGCCCCACGATTTATGATGTAGAATAACGGCTGTTTATGACGTTACTTTTGGCCACTTGCTATCTTTCTTGGTCAGAATTATCTTTTATTTGTCAGGCAATACGAAAGGATATTCGTATCTGAGGCGATGCATTTGAAGTTCAGCATTCTTTCATGGGGCGCATGGTCGCCGCAGTACCAACAAGCCTGTGAGTGGCTAAACTGGCCAATGCCAGTCTCAGATGCAACAGTGCTGCACGCCGCTGTGCCTAAACTTTCCCATGTTCCAGCAATGCAGCGCAGACGGCTCAGTAAACTCACCAAAATTATCCTTGAAGCGGTTAACCAATGTCAGCCAGCTGAGCAATGTCGTAGCGTTTTTGCCTCCCAGCATGGTGAAATTAATCGTACTATTGGTTTACTCGAGAATATCGTGGATGAATCGCCGCTATCACCCACGGGTTTTAGCCAATCGGTACATAATACCGCTAGCGGTATTTTCAGTATTCTAACGGCTAATCAAGCTCAATCGACCTCGATTGCAGCGGGAAGCAACACGTTTTCTCAAGCATTTATCGAATCCTATGGACAGTTACACGCAGATCCTGAGCCGTTACTATTAGTCTATGCCGACGAACCCGTGCCTCAGGTTTATCAGCAATTTACCTCTGAGCCAGCATGGCCTATCGCTGTTGCTTTTATGCTAGCGCCCGCCGACGACTCACAAAACGCGCTGGCAACACTGACATTAACCCCAATAAATCAACAAACTGAAATCGACAACACGCTCAGTTTTGATCTACTGCTATCGAGTCTGGCAGCGAAACAGAATGTCAGTGGATCTTTTTCTGGCTGGCATTGGGAGCTAAGCTGTGTCTGAGCCCGCTATGGACAAGTCCGCTGCCGATAAGCCCACCATGTATAAACAACCACTCGCTCCCAAGTTAATGGGTATCGCTTACGTTCCACGTTGGCTGGGCGGCACCGCTTGCTATATCGCTTTTGGCCTTGGTGGCCTGCTGAGTTCACTGACCATACTGCCAATACTTAGATTTTGGCCTGGTAGCCACCAGCAACGCATTGAGCGAGTGCAGCGAGCCGTGCACATCATGTTTAAAGGCTTTGTCAAAATGCTCACTTGGGCCGGCGTTATCAAGGTCTCTCATGGAGATTTAAGCCGCCTCAGTCATGCTAAAGGAGTGATTGTCACTGCCAACCACCCAACCTTAGTCGATGTGGTCGTGTTAATCAGCTTAATGCCCAATGCTGGGTGTATTGTTAAACAAGGCCTTTGGCGCAATCCCTTTTTACGTGGCGTTGTCTCTTGCGCCGGCTATATTCCTAATCGTGGTGCAGAGTTGCTACTGCAAGATTGCAAGTCAGTACTTGAACGTGGCACTAACCTGATCATCTTTCCGGAAGGAACACGCACCAAAATAGGTGAAAAAATTAACGATTTTGCACGTGGGGCAGCCAATATCACCCTGCGCACTCATAGCGATCTGTTGCCTGTATTTTTAAAAACCAATACTGTGGGCCTTAGCAAGCAGCAAAAGTGGTACCAATTGCCTAGACGGACAATTGGCATGCATATCGAAATAGGCGAAACACAGCCCTATTTACGTTATGATGCCGATGCAGGCGGCGGCGCAAAGATGGCACGACAACTGACTCGTGACTTAGAAAACTATTATAAACAACAATTAGATAGATACTTATGAGCCTAGAAAACGAAGTAAAACAACTGATCATCGACTGTCTTGATTTAGAAGACGTGAGTATTGATGATATCGACTCTGACGCGCCACTATTTGGCGAAGGACTTGGGCTCGATTCTATCGACGCATTAGAACTTGGCTTAGCAATCAAGAAGCAGTTTGATGTGAAAATTGAAGCGAATTCTGAAGCGACCAAACAACACTTCTATAGCGTTGCTAGCTTAGTCAGCTTTATTGAGTCACAGCGAGCGTAGGAGGAATTATGCAAAGTCGTGAACAGATCCTTAAAATGCTGACTCAAATCTTAGTCGAAGAATTTGAGATAGATGCAGACGATATCACCCTAGAAGCCTCCTTGTATGAAGAGCTCGATCTAGACAGCATCGATGCTGTAGATTTGGTGATCAAACTGCAGCAAATGACAGGTAAGAAAATCAAGCCTGAAGAGTTTAAAGCGGTGAGAACCGTAGATGATGTCGTGTCGGCTATCGAAGGCTTAGTCCAAGCGTAATGCGGCTCTTTTTGCAAATAGTGACAAGCCTAGTGGTAATAACTTATCCACTGGCTGTTTATTTCGGTTTGCACTATTTGCCTGCTGGCACCATTGCGCTCGCCTTATGTGCAATATTAGTCTTGCGACTGATATTGCAACAGCAAAAAGTAAAGTCATTGATGCTGCCGCTGCTTGTTGGCATAGGCTTAACGGCTGGAAGTTTTATTGCTAAAGAGAATGATTGGTTACTGTTTTATCCTGTGGTGATTAACCTCACCATGCTAGGACTTTTTGGTTATTCACTAAAACACGGACCCAGCATGATAGAACGGCTAGCCAGACTTAAAGAGCCTGACCTGCCCGATGAGGCTATCGGTTATCTCAATAATGTCACCTTAATCTGGTGTGGCTTATTTATCTTTAATGGCACGATGGCACTCTATACAGCGCTTTATACCAGTATCGAAATTTGGACACTTTATAACGGGCTAATCGCCTATTTGCTTATCGGGTCGCTACTTGGTGGCGAATGGTTATATCGAACATTTTGGTTAAAAAAGTCATGACGAATCTACTTAAATCTTGGCTATGCCAAGGGCCTACGGGTCAACAGCTAATTAGCTTCAATCATCACGATATCGTAACGGGCTCCGCCTTTACCGCTCAGGTCGCACAGCTGTATCGGCAGTTAAGTGAATCAGACTCACAGCGCTGGCTACTTAGCAGCGATAGCAGTGACCAGTTTGCCGTCGGGTTGTGTGCTGGTTTACTTGCCGGTAAACAGATTATCCTACCAGCCAATACTCAAGCTGGTACTTTAAGTGAGCTGACTCACGAGTATGATGGCGTACTTGCCAACATGCCAATCTGTGAAGGAAAAGCCTTTTTACGCCTAGATAAAGATCTCAATCCTCCCAGCAGTGACTGGCCGCAAACCGATAACTGGGGCGAGCTAGTACTCTTTACCTCTGGCAGCAGCGGTAGACCAAAACGCGTTGTTAAAACCATTGAGCAACTCGACGTTGAAGTTAGCGTGCTTGAGCATACTTTTGCCCAGCACCTGCCCCATTGCAGCGTAATATCGACCGTCTCTCATCAGCATATTTATGGCTTACTGTTTAAAATTCTGTGGCCACTGGCTGCCAGCCGTCCCTTTTTGAGTGATCTTGTTGAATACCCAGAAACGTTAAGCTATTACGCAAATTTGTTCCCAAACCTATGCTTGATCAGCAGCCCAGCACAACTTTCTAGATTGCCAGATGCGCTCGATAATGAACGTCAACTGCGTTCACCCAGCCTAGTATTTAGCTCAGGCGGACCATTGAGTTTCGAAGCATCGCAAGCGGTAGCCAATTGCTATGGCCAAGCCCCGATTGAGGTCTTCGGCAGCACTGAAACCGGTGGTATTGCCTATCGTCGTCAGCACTCACTTAATGCTAGCTGGCAGACATTTGCCTCGATTGAGGTCGAGCAAGATCCAAATGATGGCGCGCTTATGCTCAAGTCTCCTTACCTGCCAGATAATGAGTGGTTAAAGTGTGATGATAAAATTGATCTGCAAGCCGATGGTACATTTACCCTGCAGGGCCGCTTAGACCGAATTATCAAGGTTGAAGAGAAACGTCTATCACTGGTGCAGATGGAGTCGTTACTCGAAAGTCATCCCTATGTGGCAAAAGCGGCATTAGTGATGCTAGAGCAACCTAGAGTCCAACTTGGCGCAGCCATAGTGCTTTCACCTCAAGGCATTGAGCAACTCGAAGCCAATGGCAAACTCGCGCTAAATAACCAATTAAAGAATCACTTGCTCAGCCAATTTGAGCGAGTCACCTTACCCAGACGTTGGCGTTACCCTGACGCCTTACCGCTTAATCAGCAAGGTAAGCGGGTGCACATCGACATGTTAGCCCTGTTCGATATCGATAAGTTTAAAAGCAAATGATTACCTCTACATTGCCCACCATTATCAGCCATAACAGTGATAATGACGATGCCACTTGGCGGCTCGAAATTGCGGCCGACCTAGAGTATTTCAACGGTCACTTTCCTGAGCAGCCAGTGCTCCCCGGCGTCACTCAGCTCGATTGGGCGATAAAGCTTGGCTGCGCGCACTTTGGTTACCCGCTGAATGTTGCCACCCTAGAAGTACTTAAGTTTCAGCAACTGATGCTGCCAAATACTCAGGTTGATCTAACCATTAGCCATAATCCTGCTAAGGCCAAACTGGTATTTACTTATAGCGACGGTGATAAACGTTTCGCATCAGGCCGTATTGCGCTTAATTGCCAAGCCGCGCATGCAACCGACAATTCGGATAACAACTAATGCGCCTCGCACTGGTTATCCCCAATTATAATCATCGCGGCGCTATTGAGCAGACTCTCGAGCGCTTATCAGGCTATAACCTTCCCTGCTATTTAGTTAACGATGGCAGCGATGATGAAACGCGCTTCTTGCTGATCGAGCTGGCTGAAAAATATGACTGGGTGACCCTGCTTCACCATCCCTATAACCGGGGTAAAGGCGCTGCAGTAATGACCGGACTACGAACCGCATATGCTGAGGGTTACACCCACGCCCTGCAGGTCGATGCCGATGGTCAACACGATTTAAACGATATTCCCGCCATGATAGCTCAAGCGAAGTTGGCTCCTGAGGCCGTTATATCGGGCTTACCACAGTATGATGAGTCTGTGCCCAAAGGCCGCTTGTATGGCCGCTATATCACTCACTTTTGGGTGTGGATAGAAACCTTAAGTTTCGATATTCAAGACTCTATGTGCGGCTTTCGAGTTTATCCGCTCGAGGCAACCGAGAAACTGTTTTTAAACCATGCCTTAGGCGAACGGATGGACTTTGATATTGAGGTCCTAGTGCGGCTTTACTGGCAAGGCGTGCCAGTGGTTCATTTGCCAACCCGAGTGATCTACCCGGAAGATGGCGTGAGTCATTTTCAAGGGCTTAAAGATAACGTGCGTATCTCATTGATGCACAGCAAGCTCTTCTTTGGCATGTTACTGCGCCAGCCTAAAAAGCTTTATCGCAAGCTGCAGCAAAAGCTCACAAGCTCAAGCCAGAACAAGCATTGGTCGAGCATGAGTGAACGTGGCAGTTACTGGGGCATTAAACTGTTAGCTGAAAGCTACCGTTTGGGTGGCCACTGGCTGTGCCGCGCCATCATGTATCCGGTGATTTTCTACTTCTTCATTACTGGTACCACGGCAAGAACGGCCTCTAAGCAATTTTTAACTCATGTAAAAGCCAAGCAACCCAATCATCCGCAGCTAGGTGAATCACTAAGCTGGCGCGACAGCCTGAAGCACTTTTTCGCCTTTGGTAACGCCGCCCTTGACCGAATCGATGCCTGGTGCGATCGCATCAAGCTCGAGCAGGTGGATTTTCCTAACCGTGAGATGCTCGCTAACCAATTACTCGCGGGTAATGGCGCCGTATTGTTGGTCTCACACCTAGGTAATTTAGAGCTATGCCGCGCAATATCAATCCACCAGCGCCAAGTCAAAGTCAACGTTATGGTGCTAACGCAAAATGCCGAGAACTTTAACAAGGTGCTCAAGCAGCTCAACCCTGATAGCTCGCTAAACCTAATCCAAGTCACTGAACTTGGCCCGAGTACTTCAATGCTGCTACAGCAAAAGATTGAGGCGGGTGAGCTTGTGGTGATTGCAGGAGACAGAACCTCATCGCAAACCGCTGGCCGAGTGATCTACCAAGAGTTTTTAGGCGAGCAAGCGGCATTCCCGCAGGGACCGTTTATTTTGGCAGGGCTACTCGATTGTCCGGTTTATACCATGTTCTGCCTGCGACAAAATGGTCGCTACCATGTGCATTTAGAGCATTTCGCCGACACATTAAAAGGCCCGAGAGCCGGGAGAAGTGAGCGAATCGAGCAAGCTGTTAACGAATTTAGTAGTCGCTTAGCACATTTTGCGCTTAAAGAGCCACTGCAATGGTTTAATTTTTATGATTTTTGGCGCAAGGACGAAGAGTTCCAACGAGCCAATGCGCAATGCAAACAGAGCAGTTGCAATATAAAGGACGAGCAAAGTAAATGACCCAACAAACGACTTATAACCCTAACAAGCAAACAGTTGAATTTGGCTACAACAGTCTCGCACTTGAAGATGTTGTCGCGATTGCCAAAGGGGCACAGGCTAAGCTTAACCAAACTCCTGAATATCAGACCTATATTCAAAAAGGCGCTCGATTTATCGATAGGCTTCTGAAAGAAGAAGGCGTTGTTTACGGCGTGACCACAGGTTATGGCGATTCTTGTACTGTGACTGTGGGCCTAGATTTAGTCCACGAGCTACCACTGCATCTAACACGCTTTCATGGTTGTGGCATGGGTGAGATTTTATCACCAATGCAAGCGCGGGCCGTGATGGCGTGCCGACTAAGCTCGCTTGCAGTAGGTAAATCTGGGGTGACCTATGAGCTACTACAGCGCATTGAAACCCTGCTTAACCTCAACATTACCCCAGTGATCCCAGAAGAAGGCTCGGTGGGTGCGAGTGGGGACTTAACCCCGCTATCTTATTTAGCAGCAGTGCTGATTGGTGAGCGTGATGTGATTTATCAAGGTGAACGACGCCCAACCAGCGAGGTGTACCAAGAGCTTAATATCGTGCCGCTTACGCTACGCCCGAAAGAGGGCTTAGCACTGATGAACGGCACCGCTGTAATGACGGCGCTAGCTTGCCTTGCCTATGACCGCGCTCAATATATGGCTCGTCTTGCCAGCCGCATTACCGCGATGGCATCGCTTACCCTTAAAGGTAACTCGAATCATTTCGACGATATCCTGTTTGCCGCAAAACCTCATCCGGGGCAAAACCAGATTGCGGCTTGGATCCGCCAAGACTTAAACCATCACATTCACCCACGTAACTCTGACAGACTGCAAGACAGGTATTCTATTCGCTGCGCGCCCCACGTGATTGGTGTACTGCAAGATGCGCTGCCATTTATGCGCCAGTTTATCGAAACCGAGCTTAACAGCGCCAATGATAACCCAATTGTTGACGGTGAAGGCGAGCATATTCTTCATGGTGGACACTTCTACGGCGGCCATATTGCCTTTGCCATGGATGCGATGAAAAACGCCGTGGCTAACATTGCCGATCTCATCGATCGCCAGATGGCGCTAGTCATGGACCAGAAGTTCAATAACGGCTTACCGGCTAACCTCTCGGGTGCTCAAGGCAAGCGTAAGGCGATTAACCACGGCTTTAAAGCAGTACAGATTGGCGTATCGGCTTGGACAGCAGAAGCATTGAAAAATACCATGCCAGCCAGTGTATTCTCTCGCTCCACCGAGTGTCATAACCAAGACAAGGTCAGCATGGGCACTATCTCAGCCCGTGACTGTATGCGCATATTACAGCTAACCGAGCAAGTAGCTGCTGCTGCGCTATTAGCCATGTCTCAGGGCATTCGTCTGCGAATAGCGCAGGAAGAATTGGTGCCCAGCTCAATTACCCCATCACTGGCTAAGACCTTGGCCCAAGTCGAGCAAGACTTTGAGCTACTGACTGAAGATAGACCACTAGAGCAGGCCCTACGCTCTACTGTCGATAAGATCCAAAATGGCTACTGGGAAGTGTGCGGCTAATGAAAGGTATCCTATTCGCTGAGATAGAAGTCGAAATTCCGTTTCACGATGTGGATTCGATGGCCAATAACTGTTGGCATGGCTTGCCTGTTTTAGAGGTTACCCAATGAAAGGCATTTTGCACGCTGAGATCGAAGTCGAAATTCCGTTTCATGATGTGGATTCGATGGGGATCACTTGGCACGGTAACTACCTGCGCTATTTTGAACTGGTGCGCTGTAAGCTACTGGATAAAATCGGTTACGGTTACCGCGCCATGCAAGACTCGGGGTTTAGCTGGCCGATTGTCGACGTGCAGATAAAATACGTGCAGTCGAGTACCTTTGAGCAGACGGTTATCGTCAAGGCCGCGCTGGTCGAATGGGAGAACCGCCTTAAGATCAACTATCAGGTTGTCGATGCTCTAACCGGTAAGCGCATCACTAAGGGCCACACTATTCAAGCTGCCGTCGACATGCAGACTCAAGAGCTGTGCTTTGTCACGCCTGAAGTTTTTCAGCAAAAGATTGCTCATCTGCTGCCTCCAGCAATAAATATTGCCGAGAAAAGCACATGAAATACCTCTTTGTCCTAGCGCTCACTCTTTTGATTAGCTGTAGCAGTTATGCACAGGCTAATGTAACAACGGATTATTCAGAGCTGTTTCAGCATCAAGCAAGCAGTGCTGAACTTACACAACTAAGCACCCAGCTTTCTCCTAGCGAGCAAGCTAAAGGGAAGTTCACTCAATACCGCTATCTCAAGGTACTTAAAAAGCCATTGATGAGTCAGGGCGAGTTTGTTTTTGCTAAAGATCTTGGGGTTATTTGGCAGCAAAATACGCCATTTGCTAGCACGCTGATCTTAAAAGATAAGCAACTGATCCAGATAGATAGCCAAGGCAATATCAGTATCAATAACGCAGACCAAGCTGGTAGTGGCAACTCGCTGAGCGATGTGATGCCAAAACTGTTAAATGCCCTATTAAGCGGTGATATTGAGCAATTAGAGCAGCACTTTACCCTCAGCCTGCTGCTAGGGGAAAAAACGGCAGGAGACACGCCTCAACAATGGCAGCTTGGGCTAAGACCAAGAGATCCACTACTAGAAAAAGCGATGCCGCAGATGGTACTTGCAGGCAATAAGCAGATCCAAACTCTAGTGCTGTTTAGCCGTAACGGCGATCGCAGCCGCATCGAATTCTCGGCAATCAATGACAAACCATTAACTGCAGCTGATAAACAAGGCTTTAGCCCTGCTCAGTTATCAGACGCCACGATTAAGAGCACGCTGCAGACCGAGGGCAAACAGCCATAATGAAGCTGAGCCTGACACAATTTTTAAGCCATAAGACTGCCAAGTTAAGACTCTTACTTTGGCTAACCCTAATCGCTATCACCATAGCGACAGGCCTAATGCTGTGGCAAGGCGGCGCTCGAGTACAGAGTGATATTCTCGCCATGCTACCTAAGGTGAGTGAAAGCCCAATGACCCAACGCGCTATGGCGCAGGTCGAGCAACAGCTAGCTAACCGCATCTACTTAGGTTTTATTAGTGACAACGAGCAAACGGCAATCGCAGCGGCAAAAACCGCAATCGCTAAGCTTAAGCTCCCCATACAAAACGATAGTCATCAGCAAAGTCCGTTTATCGATATTAGCAGTGCAGATATGGCGCAGGCCGAAGCACTAAACCGGTATTACTTTAAACATCGATTTCAGTTACTCACCGAAAAACAGCAATTGCTGCTCCAGCAAGGGCAATGGCAGCAACTGACGCAAGTGGCATTAGAAAAGCTATATAACGCGTTTAGTTATGCCAACAGCGACCTGCTAACCCACGACCCTCTGCTGCTCTACCCTGACAATCTTATCGCTTTAGCTCCATCGCAGCAGCTAAACGTTAAGCAGGGGATACTACTCAAGACCATCGTCTCAGACGAACAAAATCAGCCCGCTAAATATGCTGCCATAGTGATGGCTAAAGGCCGTGATAGCGCCTTTAACCCAAACGCGCAGCAGCAACAACTCATAGCACTGACATCAGCATTCGATGCGGTAAAGCAGCAAGATAGCCAGACTGAAATCATCAAGGCTGGCGCGCTATTTCATGCAATGGCGGCAACCAATAACGCCAAAAAAGAGGTGTCGAGTATCGGCGTTATCTCGCTATTGGGCATTATCGCTTTAGTCTGGTTTGCCTTTCGGTCCTTCATGCCGCTCACTATCGCCTTGGTGACTGTCAGCAGCAGTTTTTTATTTGCAATTGTCACCACAACAGCAGTCTTTGGCGAGCTGCACCTGCTTACATTGGTATTCGGTACTAGCCTTATCGGGATCTCGATTGACTACTGTTTCCATTACTACTGTGAACGCTTAAATCATCCGAGTCATAGTAGCGACCGAATCATTAAACATATTTTTATCGCAATCACACTCGCTCTGCTTACGAGTGTGATCGCCTACAGCGCCATAGGTCTCGCACCTTTCCCTGGGATGCAGCAAGTCGCGATATTTTGCGCATCAGGCCTAGTCGGCGCTTACTTAACTTTGCTATTGGCCTACCCGACGATTGCCGCTCGCCCACTACCTGATGGTCGTCGAGCCCTTGATTACGCCAATCGTTACCAAGACTTTATGCTTAGTCTACTGCCAGCTAAGCCTGCGAAACGCTTACTGCTCGCTATGTCGACCTCTGCGTTCATCATCATAGGTTTTATCCAGCTAACCACTAATGATGACATTCGTCAGCTACAACACACACCCGCCGATATTCAAGCTGAAGAGAATACGCTACGCACCATGCTCAGCGGCGGCACAGACAATCAGTTTTTACTTGTCACAGCAGATACTGAGCAGCAAGTTACACACGAGCTTGCTCAACTGGAGCCGATACTCAAGCAAGCAGAGCAAGATAACTTAATTGGCAATCATTTAAGCCTTAGTAAGTTTTTGCCAAGCCAAACACAACAACAGCAAAATACCCTTCTGCAAGGGCAAATTTACCTTGAGCATTTAGATGAGATCATTGCTAGTTTAGGCTTAGATCCGCTAATTAAACCCGCGTTAGTTGAAGCCTATATGGCGAGTAAGACAGACTTTATCAGCGCCGATGGCTTCTTGAACCATCAAGCAGGTGACAGCTTTAAACCGCTGTGGTTATCACCACCGGAAGGGGAAACGGGCTATGGCGCGATAGTGTTACTTGGCGGCATTACCCAGCTCGACGCCCTTGCCCAGCTATTTGCAGGTAATAGTCACATTCAGCTCATCGATAAGGTCGGTGACATCTCAACGGTTATGGGGCATTACCGTCAGCTCACCTTAGGCTTGTTAGCATTAGCGCTACTTATCGCAGGGATCATTTTTACCTTTAGGTTTGGCGCAAGGCTCGCCGTTGTCGTTGTTGCGGTACCCGCTCTGTCTGCACTATTGACCTTGGCCTGCTTAGGCATACTGCATAATCCACTGACCCTATTTCATGCTCTGGGCCTGATCTTAGTATTTGGTATTGGTGTTGATTACAGCCTATTTTTTGCCGAGTCTAAACAGCAAACTCGCGGTGTGATGATGGCCGTATTAATGTCGGCAATATCCACACTACTGGCCTTTGGCCTGCTCGCTTTTAGTCAAACGCCTGCGATAAACGCGTTTGGCTTAACCCTGTTACTGGGTATTAGTTTTACCTTTTTGCTTTCGCCTTTTATTCAAATTTTCACAAGGAAGATCCCTTAATGTCGACTGATAACGCTGTTCAGGATGAATTAGAACGATACCCAACCGAAGCGGTTGATGTCGCCATTATTGGAGCGGGTCCCTCGGGTAGCATAGCGGCTAGCCTGTTACATGCTCAGGGGAAGAAAGTACTGGTGCTTGAGAAGCAGCACTTTCCACGCTTTTCTATCGGGGAGAGTTTGCTGCCTTGTTGCATGCAGGTGATTGAACAAGCAAATATGCTTGAAGCGGTAAATCAGGCAGGCTTTCAATTTAAAAATGGCGCGGCATTTAGACATCAACATAGATACACTACTTTTGACTTTACCGATAAGTTTACTCCAGGCCCAGGTACCACGTTTCAAGTTGAGCGTGCCACATTCGATAAGTTACTCGCTGATGAAGCCGTTAAACAGGGCGTAGAGATCCGTTACGGTCACACGGTCGAATCGATAGATTTAAGCGCGGAGCCAAGCCTTGATGTGAGCAACGACAAAGGCCAAATGCAAACCATCAAAGCAAAATTTGTGTTAGATGCCAGCGGCTTTGGCCGAGTGCTACCAAGATTGCTTGATTTAGAAAAACCGTCCAGCTTACCAACCCGTAGCGCAGTGTTTAATCACGTCAGAGACAATATTACCGACCCCAATTTTGATCGAAACAAGATCCTGATTAGCGTCCACCCTGAAAACCAGGATATCTGGTACTGGCTCATTCCTTTTAGCGATGGCCGCTGCTCCGTGGGTGTCGTTGGTGAGCCAAAGCTGCTTGCGTCTGTTAGTGGCTTCGCTGATGGCGGCATTGATAACTGTGCTGATGGCGACATTGATAACAGTGTTGATGGCGGTGTTGATGGCAGCATTGATAACAGTGTTGATGGCGACATTGATAACAGTGCTGATGGCGGTATTGATAACAGTGTTGATGGCGACATTGATAACAGTGTTGATGGCGACATTGATAACAGTGCTGATGGCGGCATTGATAACTGTATTGACGGCAACTTGGATGCCATTCTCAAGACCATGATCAGCCAAGAGCCTGCACTGCAAAAGTTGCTAGAAAATGCAGAGCTAATCAATGACTCGGGCTTACTTAAGGGTTACTCGGCTAACGTTAAAACCTTGGCTAGTGATAAATTTGCCCTTCTGGGTAATGCGGGTGAGTTTCTCGACCCGGTATTCTCATCTGGGGTCACTATTGCCATGCAATCGGCTTCAATGGCTGCTGCGACCCTGTGCAAACAACTCGATGGCGAGCACGTCGACTGGCAACAAGAATACGCTAAACCTCTTATGAAAGGGGTCGATACCTTTAGAACCTATGTTGAAGCTTGGTATGACTGTAGTTTCCAAGAAGCGATTTTCTTCGACAGCCCGGATCATAAAATCAAACAGATGATCTGCTCTATTCTTGCTGGCTACGCTTGGGATGAAAACAACCCATTCGTAAGCGAATCAAAACGTCGTTTAAAGATGGTTGTCGAACTATGTCGCGATTAAGCAGAAGGTTAGCCCTGATAGGTTTATGCCTGTTAAGCACGGCCTGTAGTCAAACTTTGCAGCGGCAAACCTGTGTAGAACTGGCTGCCGATGTGAGCTATTGTTTAGCGCCTGTCTCCCAGCAGGTCTTAGGAGAGCAGCACGCTATAAGTGCGACTCAAAAAGTCAGTATTCAGACCCAAGATAGCCAACATGAGTTGCTGAGTCAGTTAGAACTCGAACAGCAACAACTCACTCTGGTTGGGCTAGCACCTCTCGGGCAAGCGCTTTTTACACTGACCTATGATGGCCACACTCTCGTTAGTGAGCAGAGTCAGTTGCTCGGTGATCAATTTAAAGCGGAATACTTACTGGCGATCATGCAACTTATTTACTGGCCTGATGCCAGCATAAATAGTCATTTACAGGGCGCCATAATTCGCCCTTATGCCTGTGATGTCGCTTTGTGTCGCGGGCTATTCTTTGCTAACAATATGGCTGAAAGTGAAGCTAACAGTATGCTTGATGGCGAATCACCTATAATCGCAATCCGCTATAGTGATTTAAGTCACGACAGCGCGGATAAATGGCAAGCACAAGTTGATCTCAGTATTAAAGCTGCTAACTTCAAACTCGCTATCAGCCCGATATAAACCAAATTTAGTGGGAACTTAAGTGAATTCAACAATGCCAATCGCAATAACCCATTTAGGTTTATGCACCCCTCTAGGCCAAACGCCGCAAGATGTGCTCGACAATTTAGTGGCAGGTAATACCGACGGTATGCAGTGGCGAGATGACCTATTGTTTGAACGACCAGTACTGGTTGGCCAAGTCGCTATTGAGTTGCCTAAGATCCCTAATGAATTACGCCGATTTGATAGCCGTAATAATCAACTCACACTATTGATTGCGCGGCAGATAGAACCCGCGGTTAGCCAAGCTACAGCATTATATGGTCGCCAACGGATCGGTGTGGTTATCGGTACCAGCACCTCAGGGATTGCCACGGGTGAGTCTGCGCTAGCAGTACTCGATGCTAAAGGTGAGTTTCCTCAAGATTATGATTACGCTAAGCAAGAGTTAGGCGATACCAGTCAATTTTTACAGGCCTACTTTGATTTGAGCGGCCCCTGCTTTACCGTCTCTACCGCTTGCTCCTCTAGCGCCAAAGTCTTTGCCAGCGCCAAGCGCCTTATCGACGCCAATGTGTGCGACATGGTCATTGTCGGCGGTATCGACACCTTGTGTAAGCTTACACTGAATGGCTTTTATTCACTGGAGTCTATTTCTCGCGGCCACTGCCAACCTTTTAGCGCCAATCGCGATGGTATTAATATTGGTGAAGGCGGCGCGCTCTTTACGCTAGAGAAGGTTAACTTAGAGAAAGCAGTAGAAACTACAGCTATCGTGCTCAGCGGTATTGGCGAGTCTAGCGACGCCCATCATATATCGGCGCCGCATCCTGAGGGGCGCGGGGCCGTCGCTGCGATGCAAGCGGCACTCACTATGGCAAACCTCAAGCCAGAACAGATTGACTACCTCAACTTACATGGTACTGCGACGCCAAAAAATGACGCGATGGAAAGCCGTGCCGTACAGCAGGTCTTTACGCCAACACTGCCAGCTTGCAGCTCGACAAAACCATTAACGGGCCACACCTTAGGAGCGGCAGGTGCGATAGAAGCAGCATTTTGTTATCTGCTGCTCAGTGATTACAATAAGCAGCGATACTTACCACCGCAGGTTTGGGATAAGCAACAAGATCCTAATGATCCGGCACTGCGGCTAGTGAACCAAGGTATGCTGGCCAACATTACCCATGTGATGAGTAATTCATTTGCCTTTGGTGGCAGTAATGCCAGCGTCATTTTGAGCCGCACGCCCCCAAGTAACAAAGAGCCAAAATTGATAGACAGTGACTCAATAGGGATAAACCAAGATGTTTGATTCAAACACGCTCACAGAGCAAGATGTCGCGGACTTTATCCCTCATCGCCAGCCGATGATCTTGATCGACCAGCTACTCAGCCACAGCCATGATAGCTTATTAACCCAAACGAATATTTCGGCAACTAGCCCCTATTTCGATAGCAACTTAAATGGCGTACCCAATTATGTTGGTATTGAGTATATGGCCCAAAGTATTGCCGCGTTAGCGGGAGTTGAAGCCCACTTACGAGATGACATTATTCGCGTCGGTTTTTTACTGGGTAGTCGTAAACTTAAGATGCACATTAGCCAATTTGAACTTGGCCAAAGTTACCAAACTAAGGTGACGCGCTTGTATCAAGAAGAATCTGGTTTAGCGGTATTTGATTGCCAAATTCTACATAATCAAGCGGTTGTCGCTGAAGCCAATGTAAACGTGTTTCAGCCCCAAGATGCTCAGGCTTATATCGCCGAATCCACCGAATAGAGCAACACACAACACCAAATAAAAGCACAGCCGCGGTCTGCCAACACAAATATACGACACAAAATAAGGCGACGGCGCAGGGAGTAACACGATGACAAAACGAGTATTAATTACCGGTTCAAGCCGCGGAATAGGCAAAGCTATCGCCCTAAGATTAGCCGCCTCTGGCTTTGATATTGCGATGCACTTTCATAGCAACCAAGCAGCAGCCGATGCCACTAAATCAGAACTCGAACAACTGGGGAGCAAGGTCACTTGCTTGCAGTTTGATATCGCCGACAGAGCCGTGGTCAAGCAAGCTATCGAACAAGATATCGAGCAACACGGCGCCTATTATGGCGTGGTGCTTAATGCAGGTATTAATGCCGACACCGCTTTTCCTGCAATGACAGAATCAGAGTGGGACAGTGTAGTGCACACTAACCTAGATGGTTTCTATAACGTCATTCACCCAACCGTAATGCCGATGGTACAGAGTCGCCAAGGCGGACGTATCATCACGCTAGCCTCGGTATCTGGCATCGCGGGTAACCGCGGCCAAGTGAACTACAGCGCCTCAAAAGCCGGTATTATTGGTGCAACTAAGGCGCTGTCTCTCGAGCTTGCTAAGCGTAAAATTACCGTCAACTGTATCGCACCAGGACTTATCGAGACCGACATGGTCAGTGATATTCCAAAAGAGATGGTCAACAACCTAGTACCAATGCGCCGCATGGGTAAACCTGCTGAAATTGCAGGGCTAGCAAACTATTTAATGTCTGATGATGCTGCCTACATCACTCGCCAAGTGATTTCGGTCAACGGAGGCATGATATGAGCCAGCCAGCTTTTCCGCGCCGCGTGGTCATCACTGGTATTGGCGGTATTTCGGCCCTAGGCCATGACTGGCAAACAATTGCCGCGAGCCTAAAGGCGCAAAAAAATTGCGTGGTACGTATGGACGAATGGGACAGGTTTGAAGATCTGCATACCCGCTTGGCCGCACCGATCACTGACTTTGAAGTGCCAAGCCACTACAAGCGTAAAATGATCCGCTCTATGGGGCGCGTATCGATAATGGCCACTCGCGCCAGTGAACTTGCACTGATTGATGCAAACTTACTTAATGATCCTGTCGTTAGCTCTGGCGCTATGGGCATCGCTTATGGTTCATCGACCGGTAGCACAGATCCAATCATCGCGTTCGGAGATATGCTAAAAGATGGCGATATGTCGGGCGTTACGGCCACTAGCTATATCCGCATGATGGCGCACACAACAGCGGTAAACGTTGGGGTATTCTTTGGCCTCAAAGGCCGCGTGCATACCACCAGCAGCGCTTGTACCTCTGGTAGCCAAGGTATTGGTTATGCCTATGAAGCAATTAAATATGGCCAACAAGATTTGATGCTAGCAGGCGGCGGTGAAGAACTGTGCCCCACCGAGGCCGTCGTTTTCGACACCCTCTTTGCTACCAGTACAAAAAATGACACCCCAGAACTGACTCCACGCCCATTTGATAAAAACCGCGATGGCTTAGTGATTGGCGAAGGCGCTTGCACCTTAGTGCTTGAAGAGCTTGAACATGCCAAGGCTCGCGGCGCAAAAATCTATGCAGAAATAGTGGGTTTTGGTACTAATGCCGATGGCCTACATGTGACTCAGCCTAATGCGGGCACCATGGAAACCGCGATACGCTTAGCGCTTAAAGATGCCGCTATCGATGCTGATATGATTGGTTATGTGAATGCTCACGGTACGGCAACAGATAGAGGTGATATCGCCGAAACCCAAGCCACTCATGCCGTGTTTGGTGCTAAGCAACCTATCTCATCACTTAAAAGTTATACCGGTCACACCCTTGGTGCCTGCGGCGCGTTAGAAGCTTGGATCAGCATTGAGATGATGAATGAGGGCTGGTTTGCACCGACGCTGAATCTTACTGAAATTGATCCAGACTGCGGCGAGCTGGACTACATCAAAGATGACATTCGTTTGCTTGAAACCGATTACGTGATGAGTAATAACTTCGCCTTTGGTGGTATCAATACTTCGCTTGTCTTTAAAAAATGGAAATAAAACCAGCACTTATTTAAACGCTGGTTAGAGTACATAATAACGCCAAGGAAGCACTGCGACCTTGGCGTTAATTTAAGACTTCAATTAATACTCGTTATTAGTGAATATTACCTATCTCTAAAGCCCTTTGATCATAATCTTGCTCATGACAAGTCTGGCAACTATCAGATGCTCTTAACCACGGCTTACTGTATTGCCCGTCTAAAGAGAAATTACTTGGATCGTCTGATGCTCGTGAAATATCAACTTTAAACATATGTGACTCACTTGGCATATGGCAATCGATACATTTCGCCAGCGTTGCATGCGCTATCCCGCCACCATTACCAGGATTAAACTCCTTGGTATGACAATCTGTACACTCTCTAACAATTGCCTGCTCATGACCAGGCTGATCTTGATAGTGCTCAGACTGATGCGGATTATGGCAAGTGGAGCAAGTAAAGTCCTTTTTAGTCCCCATTGCTTCACCTGTATCTGGGTCGGTACCTATCATGGTTGTTGCTGCATGTCTGCCGCCTCGACCATCAAGACCACCACCATTTTTAGCAATACGTCCTCCTTGCGTATCTCCACCAAATTCTGCATTTTGTGGCGAAATATAATCAGGGTAACGCTTAATTGAATCATCTACAGTATGACATTCGCTACAAGCCACAGCCTTGCCATAGCCCATATCCTCACCCAGAAAATCCGCTGTTGTGCGTGCAGTCGCTCGCTTAACAATGTTTTGTTTAGATGGCTCTTTAATATGATCACCACCAGAACCATGGCAACTTTCACATTGAACGCCGGTCAAGGCAAATGTGCCCCCCATGCCAGGCATGTCATCCTGTCTATTCAAGTTGCGATAATCACCTGTCGCTTCAGTGTAATCTTTCCAACCTGTGGTATGGCATCGACCGCAATAATCATAAGGGTGTGCATCCGGAGCGTCATTAGGTGCATAGGCGTACATCATTTCTGGAGTGACCTGATGGCCTTTCGGCACAACTGCACCTCCGACTTTATCGCCACTGAAGATGTAGCCATTCATATCAACAAACATGGCACTACTTTTATAACCTCCAATAACATAACTGATATCCCCCCAACCCGTTGGCTTACCAAGGGTGTTATCTACCCCCTCTATAAAATCTACAATTCCGGAGATAGATGTAAATGGATAGATGGGTTCCTCACCGTTTACAATCTTAGTAAACTTAAAGTTATGCCCTGTTTCAAAGAAGCTTTTTTTATCTAGATGGCAAGAAATACACTTATTGGAGCCGACATACACCACGCTTTTTTCAGACACTATGATTGTAATAATTGATTGAGCTGACCCACCATTACCATCTTCGATAAAGTACTCGAGTAGCGTTGTTCCAATCTCTGCTGGCTCAAATAGAATTTGGTTATTACTAATTGTCGCTTGGCCAGCTCCCTCTTTGACTGTCACATCGGTAATGACCAAAGCATCGCCATCTTCATCAGTGTCATTTGCAAGGGCATCAATTAATATACTACTGCCTAAAGTGGTCGAACCCTCTGTAGGATTCGCTACTGGCGGCGTATTGTCGATAGGTGGTGGAACAGTGTCATCATTGTCGCTTCCACAAGCAACTAGCAAAGATATCATACTGGCAAGTAACAACTTCCTACATGGAAGGTTTACATCAGAAAAGTTCATCATCATTTATCCTTAAGGATTTTTTATAATTAAATACTCTCTTATTTGACTGATATTCACTGCACCACTTAAGAATCACGCAGTTCATGTTTCCCTATGTCACTGAGTAATTGCGCTAAATGCTTTGCTGAACCCTAGCCATCATTAACCTAACTACAATCAACAAACATTAAGCGAACAATGAATAAGCTTAATGTTGAACAATTGAGTAATCAGAAGTTAACAAAACCAAAATAGATCAAAATATAGGGAGGGGAATATGCATTTATTGGCTTTAAAAGTGGTGATTTTCGAACCTAGTAATCAAAGTGTGAACTGGTTAACAAAGACCCAGTTCATACTTTCTCGAATAAAGAGAGATGCACTGGATTTATAACAATTAACAATTAACAATTACTGCACACCTTAAATTTCGAAGGCGTCATATTGGTGTGGCGCTTAAAGAATCTCATGAAATAGCTGACATCATCAAATCCAAGCTGATAGGCAATCTCTTGTATTTGCGAGTTATCTATCGCTAATCGCCGTTTAATTTCCAGTATAATATGAGCATCAATAATCTGTTTAGCTGTTTTACCACTGGCACATTTGCACAACTGATTTAACGACTTATAGCTAACATTTAATTTATTTGCATATTCTGAAGCATGGCGTGTTTGAGCATGTTCTTGGCTAATTAACATAAGAAATGCATTAAAACGCGTTGCTTGAGTTTTACTCAAATGCTCCATGCTACTTTTACGCACTTCCCCTAGAGCGACCAATAAAGATGAAAATATTAATTGAGAATATAGTGGTTCATAACGCTCATTTAATTGCGCTTTATCTATTTCAGAAAGAAGTGAATTACAAGTGTCGACCAATAATGGCGTTAAACCAAACACTGGCACATACGAGCTTAGAAAATGATCTGCTGCAAAAAATGGCAAACGCACATTAGTCAAAATAGTGTTAATAAGTTCTTCAGTAACGTTGATCATCTTTCCTTGAGCTTTGCTAGCAAGATCAAATGCATGGACTTGGTCTTTACCGATAAAAATAAAACTACCAGGTTTGAAATCATGATATTTAAAATCAATGAAATGTTTACCTTCGCCCTTAGTGATATAAATAAAGCAAAAGTATTTTATACGATGTGGTTTAGCAGGATCAAAGCTACACCGCGCTAACTTGTCATAAAAAACCTCTAGATCTAAAACCTCTAATCCTCCTTTATTATTTGCTGGCGTTCGAAACTCAATTCTCGGAACATCCTCAGTTTGAACTACCATTGAATCACCACCAAACCTTTGTGCACTTAAGATAATAAACAACAAGCCATCCATCTACGTTACATACTTAACTACTGGTTTACTGTTAACCAAATCAAACTCAGCGCCGGACACTCAGGTAATATTGCCTAGACACAAGCATGTTTGCTAATCCGTCTAATTATCACTTAAGAACTACGCATGACCACTAGTCACTTTCAGGAAACCTAGGTCACTATAGAGTCGGCAAATGAAGGCTGATTGACTCCGCCCCTAGGTCTGAACAAGACAGCATATCTTGCCAACGACCATTAGAAAAAACTTATTGAAATTAATCTAATTAAAGGTTTAAATGTCTGCACAAGTTTTGTTCAGCTAACATCAAACATAATCAAAGAAAATAATAAATAGAGGTGGATATGTTAAACACTCAAATATCAAAGTTATCGACCAAGCCTGTAGGCAGCCAATGCTGGCAGTTGATAGAAGATGGCGCGACCGTAATTGATGTGCGCTCGCCGCAAGAGTTTGCAAGCGGGCACCTGCCACAGGCGATCAATGTGCCACTTGATACTTTAGATACTTGGCTGCACAAGGTTGAAAACCGCCAGCAAGTGTTTGTGCTTTATTGTGGCGCAGGCATTCGCGCCCAAAAAGGCTGTGATATATTAACGGCGAATGGATTAGAGAGCGTGATCAACGGCGGGGCATTAAAAGATCTGCTCTGCTGTCAGCCAAAGCGCTAGACCTGCAAATTAAAGGTTACCGGGCCGTCGTTGACTAATGACACTTTCATGTCTGCGGCAAACTGACCGGTCTGGGTATTCACGCCCTTTGATTTACAGAAATCCACAAACGCCTCATAGAGTTCTCGGGCTTGATCTGGCGTGCCTGCACCTGAAAAACTTGGACGTAGTCCACGGCCGGTATCAGCAGCGAGTGTGAATTGCGACACCACTAGCAAACTGCCACCCGCTTGCTCAAGGTTGAGGTTCATCTTGCCATTCTCATCGGAAAACACACGGTAACTCATCACCTTGGTAGCCAGCTTTTGCATCTTCTCAATGTTATCTTCACGCTCAACACCGAGTAACACCAACAGGCCTCTATCTATCTCACCGATAGTTGCGCCATCAACGACAACTTTTGCTTCACTCACACGTTGAATTAAGGCAATCACGTACACACTCTCCGATAAAAAATTAAAAATTAAAAGAAGGACCTAGGTTCTAGGGCGCTTCGCTTCGAGGACGGGCTTCGCCCTGCTAGGAACAGCAAAAACCAAAATTGATGGGCTAAAGCCCAACCTACAAAAGAGACATGCTTTTCCGTCTTAGCTTTAAAAGAAGGACCTAGATCCTAGGACGCTGCGCTTCGAGGACGGGCTACGCCCTACTAGGAACAGCAAAAGCCAAAAGCATCACCTGTGCCATTTATTAGCTTCTGGTCTTCCCCGCTTTGTGTAGGTCGGCATTTATGCCGACAAATTCTAGTTAAAACCCAAATTGATGGGCTAAAGCCCAACCTACAGAAGAGAGCATGCTTTTCCGACTTTTCCGTAAGCGTAGCGTTCCGTAAGTGACGTAGTCACGTTCCCTAGGCCGCAGGCCGTTCGGCTATTATCGTCTTAGCTTTCCCTGCTTTTCCTAGGTCCTAGGACCTTTTTTTAAACACTCTTCATGACCGGAATAGGCTTAATCACATCTTCCGCCCCTTCAGGTAACGATTGGCCGACCTGACGTAAGCCTTCATCAATCCAAAGGATAAAGCGACGTAACTCTTCCATAGTGATGGTATCAACAAAAGTGGCTGCACCTTGCACCTGAATCACCGCACCTTGGTCACGAATAACAAACTTAGCAAAGTTCAGCTTTTGGTTAAGGGTACCGATCATCAACAGCATCTCTTTGCTGCCCACATATTTGGGGTGAATCGCATAAAAGCGGTTCATCATGATGCGGTCGATTCCGTCTGGATTAATGCTAGGTTGTAGAATAAATTGGCTGTTATCAAACTGGACTGCAACTCCGACAGGGCCTGCTCGAGAGGCTAGATAGTTTTTATTTAATAGTGCTTCAAGCAATTTAGTCGTGGCTTCTTCATTTGATAAGCCACCGAGCTCAACACTATCTGGAGCCTTAACCGCAACCTCAACTTCTTCAGTTTTTTCAGTTGAAGCACAGGCTGTTAACCCCATAGTTAAACTCATAGTTAAGCCTGCAAGAATCAGTTTTTTCATAGCGTATTATTTCCTTTTTTATTGTTTGGCCATTTTCCGTATAGCATCCATTACCGCTTTAGCCATCTTAACATCGGCCAAAGCGTGATACCCAGCTTTAATCTCTGCCACTTCAATCAACTGACTAGCCCGCCCCTTAAAGAATGTTTGCAACACGTTAAAAGGACAGACCCAGTCCATTTCACCTTGCAGCACGTAGGTTTGGCACTGAATTAATGGTAATTTAGCGATGAGCTTCTCAAATGCGCCAAAGTAATCATTAGCTACATAATGAAGCTCAATCCTTGCTAAAGATTGACTGAAGGGTGCATTTACCTCGCTGGCCATGTTGCAGGGATAAGCTAAAGCTATCTCCCAACTTAGCCAGCGTTGAGCTGAATCTTGTCTAATCTCAAAACACTCATCCTCTAACCTTGCCCTAAAGTGAGTAAATAGCCCGCTTAACTGTTGTGTTTTTTTTGCGCCTTCAGTAAAAGCACGATATTCAACTTGAAATCGCCGCGCCGCCCCCGTGGCACCATAAAGCCACTCAATACCGGTTGGATTGGGAATAAATAAGCCCCACAGCACTTGTGAGATCACTCGATTGGGGTAGCAGGCTGAATATAGTAGGGCCAAGGTTGCGCCAAAGGAGCCGCCTGCTAATCTCCATTGCTGAATATCAAGCCAACAACGTACCCGCTCAATATCAGCCAGTAAATTGGAGAGGTTATTATGCTTAAGCTCTCCACGAGGGCGCGAACGCCCCGCTCCACGTTGGTCGAGCAAAATGACATGATAGATAGATAAATCAAATAAGCTTAAATCTTCAGTACAACTCCCAGCTCCAGGGCCACCATGCAGATACAGCACAGGAAGCCCATTGGGATTACCATACTGTGCCACATATAGCTGATGCCCATCGCCTACATCTAGCCAAGCTTGGCTAAGGGCTTTAGGTCGCCCACTGAGCATTAGTCCCTTGCTTCCTTATCGGTCGCCTCTTTATCAATAGATTCTTTATTTGCGGCTTCATGCCTAGCGGGCTTGTCTGTACTTGGGGCGCGATCAGTATTGGCACTTGCTTCTGCCAATAGCTGCTCACGGCTGAGCTTACATTCCTGCAGATACTCAGGTAAGCCTGCAGTGATTTCGGCTCCTACAAGCACTATCACCCACGAGACATAAACCCAAACAAACAGGATTGGGATGGTTGCCAAGGCACCATAAATTGCCTCATAACTTGGAAATTGAGTCACATAATATGCAAAGCCTTTCTTGCCTAGTTCGAACAACATGGCTGCCACTATCGCACCGAGTAAAGCGTGTAAGAACTTCACCTTCTTATTTGGCACCACCATGTACAAAAGTAAGAAAGCCGCGACAGAAAACAGCATCGGCAATCGCTCAATTAGCAATTGCAGTACACCCGATAATTCTGAGCTATTAAATATTTTAAACGATATGATATAAGAGGTTGCCACAAGACTCGCACCTACCAGTACTGGGCCGAGCGTTAATACCATCCAATACATAGACAATGACACTGCAACTTGGCGCTTTTCTTTGGTGCGCCAAATACTATTGAGCGCCTTATCAATTGCCGAGATCAACATTAGCGCCACCACCACCAAGGCCGCCACACCCACGCTGGTCCCCTTAGAAGCATTAGCAACAAATTCATTAATATAAATTTGTACTGTATCTCCAGCTGCAGGCAAGAAGTTATTGTAGACAAACGCCTCTAGATTTTCGCGAATACCAGAAAAGACTGGAAAGGCTGATAGCATTGAAAACATAACCGCCACAATCGGCACCAATGACAGCAAGGTGACATAGGCTAAATGTCCAGCCTTAATATTGACTTGGTCCTCTTTAAAACGGATGAGCAAATGTAAAAAAAATGCCCAAATACTCAGTAAAAAAGAACTAATCTGACTTATAACAATCTTATTTTTCACGTATGACTCTTGATTCTGTTAAAGTTGGTCTTAATCTATAAGACAATAAATGATTTGCTAATCACTGTCTTGGTACAATAAAGCTTATAACCTTCTCTTTACAAGCATAAGGATTGAATTGATGTCTCAACAAGGATCTGCTGGCAATGTTATTGCCGCAATTGCGAGCTTTTTCTTCCCTGGTCTTGGACAGTTAGTTCAAGGACGTATTTTGGCCGCACTGATTTTTTGTGTTGTTGCCGTTGTCGGTTACGCCATGTGGTGGCTAATTTTCCCAGCCATTATCGGTGGCATAGCTCACCTATGGAGCATTATCGACGCAGCAAAGTATCGCTCAGAATAACTTACCTAACGTTGGAAATGCACAAGATGAAAAAACTAATCACCACGGCCATTATTGGTACTAGTTTGCTACTTGGTGGCTGCCAGAGCGCTTATTACGGTGCAATGGAAAAAGTGGGTTATCACAAGCGCGATATCATGGTTGATCGCGTCGAAGATGCTAAAGAGTCTCAAGAAGAGGCTCAAGAACAGTTTAGCTCAGCGCTTGAAGAGATGCAGGCGCTACTAAACCACGACGGTGGCGACTTAGAGGGTGCTTACAATAAGGCTAAAGACGAGTATGAATCTGCCCAAGATGCCGCAGATGACGTCACCAACCGCATCGATAAGGTAGAAGATGTTGCCGAGGCGCTATTTGACGAATGGCAAACCGAGATTGGTGAGATCAGTAAAGCCAGTCTACGCCGTAACAGCGAGTCAAAGCTCAAAGAGACCCGCCGGTCATACAACAAGCTGCTTAAAAGCATGCGCCGCGCCGAAAGCAAGATGGAGCCAGTGCTGGTCGCGATGAAAGATAACATGCTGTATCTAAAACATAACCTCAATGCCCAAGCCATTGGTGCTATCAAAGGTGAGTTTGCTAGCCTACAGACTGATATTTCAGGCTTAATCAAAGAGATGAACACGTCTATTGACGAGTCGAATAAGTTTATTGCTTCATTAGAAAGCAAATAAGCAGCGACTAAAGTGCGGTTCCTAAGCTTGAACACTTAGGAGCCGAACTTGTGAGCCAACACGACATTTTCCACACTCTAATGCCAAAATTTCGATCTTCCCCACAAGCTACAAACCAATTAAGAACTTCTGCTTTTAAAAAGTTTCACAATAGTATCAATCCTATTTTAACTGATGCTATTTATGAGCTTTATCGAATCCTTAACGCTTGCCCTAGCACTAACCTACAGCGTTAGTCTTATCTATTGGAGTGGCAAGAAATGGGGCGCACTCGCATCGGGCATGCTAGTCGCAGGCGCCATTGCTTCTAGCCTGTATTGGCCATTAATCGCCGCGCTCGCCATTGCCGTTGTTATCACAGGCTTAGTTACAAAATTCCAGCCTCATGTTGCCCACGGCGACATGAGGGCCAATAACTTACGAGATGGTGTACAGCATCTGCTAGCACTTTCAATGCTATTGGTTGGCGTGCAGTTTGCGGTTAATGCTGCACTACTCAAGTCGGGGATCACGCCGTGGCTGATGCGACCTGATGTGGGTGATGCTTTCTTGCCGATTGCCGGTGGTATCGAAATCAAGGCAATTTTAAGCCTAGGTATTTGGGACCAAAACCACCCTGCGGCCGCCGTAATGCTTACGCTTGTATTACTGACAGGCTTATTATGTAAGCGCGCCTTTTGTGGCTGGGCCTGCCCACTTGGATTAGCGGGTGAATATCTCTATAGACTCAGAAAACGTTTTATCAAGCAAGAATTACTCCCACCAGCGTGGATCGACTGGCCGCTGCGTATGATCAAATATCTACTGTTATTGGCTTTGCTATACATCATTGTTGGCATGCCGAGTCAGAGCATTCCGAGCTACCTAAACAGTAATTATCATAAAATTGCCGACCTAAAAATGGCGCTATTCTTTATCACCCCAGGGCTCGTAACCCTTATCTGTTTTGGCTTTATTCTTGGCCTGGCAGCTTGGCGTCGCCAAGGATTTTGCCGCTACATCTGCCCTTATGGGGCGCTGTTAGGCTTACTCAGCTTTTTAAGCCCCTTTAAAATTCGCCGTGATACGAAACACTGTTTAATCGAAACCAAAGGTATGAGTTGCGATAAGTGTAGCCGCGCCTGCCCAGCTAATATCAAGGTGCATAACCAAATCAACATTCGCTCAGATGAGTGCCAAGCCTGTATGCGTTGTATATCGGCTTGCCCTAAAAAAGAGGCACTCAGTTTGAGTACTCGTAACGGTTGGAAACTGTCTGCCCGCGGCTTAACGGTTATGCTGCTAACCATCATGTTTCTATTGCCATTATTCGCTTACCTAGGCGGATTCTGGCACAGCGAGACACAGGTTGAGGCACGTATGTATTTGATTCAACATTTGGATAGGATTGGGCATTGATAGAAGGTGCTAGGTCCTAGGAAAAGCAGGTTCTAGGAAGAGCTAAGACGAACGGCCTGCGGCCTAGAGAACGTGACTCCGTCACTTACGGAGCGCTGCGCTTACGGAAAAATGGAAAAGCTAAGAAGTGCTTTTCTCTTTTGCTGTTCCTAGCAGGGCGCAGCCCGACCTCGCAGCGCAGCGTCCTAGGATCTCGTACCTTCTCTTAAAGCATATTTTTTCAGTAGGCTGGGCTTTAGCCCATCAAGCTTGGTTGATATAAAGAATTTGTCGGCATAAATGCCGACCTACAATGTAAAGCGAAGAAGGTACTAGGAAAAGCAGATCCTAGGAAAGACAAAGACGGTAAAAGCTGGTGCTTTTCTCTTTTGCTTTTCCTAGCAGGGCGCAGCCCGTCCTCGAAGCGCTGCGCCCTAGAATCTCGTACCTTGTTTTAAAGCTAAGATGGGAAAGTATATTTTTTCAGTAGGTTGGGCTTTAGCCCATCAAGCTTGGTTTATATAAAGAATTTGTCGGCATAAATTCCGACCTACAGAAAGCCGAAAAGCTAGAAAAAGCACAGGTGATGCTTTTTCTTTTGCTGTTCCTAGTAGGGCGCAGCCCGTCCTCGAAGCGCAGCGTCCTAGAATCTCGTACCTTGTTTTAAAGCTAAGATGGGAAAGTATATTTTTCAGTAGGCTGGGCTTTAGCCCATCAAGCTTGGTTTATATAAAGAATTTGTCGGCATAAATGCCGACCTACAGAAAGCCGAAAAGCTAACTAAGTGCACAGGTATTGCTTTTTCTTTTGTTGTTCCTAGTAGGGCGCAGCCCGTCCTCGAAGCGCAGCGTCCTAGAACCTAGTACCTTGTTTTAAAGCTAAGATGGGAAAGTATATTTTTTCAGTAGGTTGGGCTTTAGCCCATCAAGCTTGGTTTATATAAAGAATTTGCCGGCATAAATGCCGACCTACAGAAAGCCGAAAAGCTAACTAAGTGCACAGGTATTGCTTTTTCTTTTGTTGTTCCTAGTAGGGCGCAGCCCGTCCTCGAAGCGCAGCGTCCTAGTACCTAGTACCTAGTACCTTGTTTTAAAGCTAAGACGATAAAATATGAGCCCAGAGCTTGCGGTAACGGCTCTGAAAAGAGCCTGTCCATTCATGGACAGGCTCATTAAATTCCACCTATTAATTTATATACGAATAAACTTGAATTAGTTAACTCGCTTAGCCTGCTGCGTAATGATTGGTGATGCTATCGCATCTTGAGCAGCGATTAATTGCAGCTCATAAGCGCCTTGATTAAAGGTTTCTAATAGCACGGCATCGACGGAGGCATTGGTGCGCTCAAATGCCGCTACAGGGCTAAAGCCCGCTTGCAGGTTAGCTAACATCAAGCCACTGATTAAATCACCAACGCCCACAGGTTGTTTCTCAAATTCGTATAAAGGACGCGATACTAGGTAGCTGCCGCCTTTTATCACCAGCAACATCTCAAACTGCTCTTTGCAGGTTGCCGCTTTTGCAAGATGCTTCACTACCACCATCTTAAGGCCTTTGGCTAGCAAACTCTCGCAAGCATCGATCACTTCATCGAGATTATGCAATTCAGTATCGGTAAGCGTTTCCAGCTCTAACAAATTAGGCGCGATAATGTCGGCTTCTGCCAAGGCTTGAGTTTTTAGAAACTCTTGCACACCCGGAGAAACGATGCAGCCCTTTTCTGGGTGACCCATTACCGGATCGCAAAAATAAATCGCATTTGGATTTAATGCTTTCATCTTTTTCACTGCAGCGGCGATTTCAGCACCTTGCTCGGCACTGCCCAAATAACCACTTAGCAGGGCGTCACAGGTTTGTAATTTTCCAATATTATCTAGACCTTGCACTAATTCAGTGATCTGACCCGCGGGCATAATCATCCCGGCCCATCCTTGTGCGTACTGAGTATGGTTAGAGAACTGCACCGTGTTAATTGGCCATACCTCCATACCTAGACGACGCATCGGGAATACGGCACTACTGTTGCCAGCGCAGCCAAATACCACATGGGACTGAATGGATAAGATCCGCTTCATTGATCACTACCTTTAATTTTATTCGCGATTTAATTGGGAATGCTCTATCACTGCTTACTTTGAGCGCTTATTGCAGCACTTTTAGGCAACAGTGTAGATTTTTGTCAATTATAACAACTCGGCTAAATTAGTAATCTCAAACTTAATCAGCCTGTGATCAATTGCACTGATATAGGTACTGATATTAATTATCTAGCTCGCCAATAGTCAGTCTTTCAACCTATATCAGCTGAGTTTAACCATTAAAAAAGCCCTTAATGGTTAATTAAGGGCTTTATCTATTCAGAGCGGTTTAAAAAATTGTTTAAATGGCTACTGAGCTTGATAGAAGTTAACGCGGTTATTACCTTCCGTTGCATCTAACACTGCAAACTGGTTATTCACCAACGTCAATGCTTGTGGGTTATTCAGACCCGCAATATCGTTAGCAGCAACTACGGTATTTGTCGCTAAATCCATGGTAAGCACCTGCTGGGCAGAATGACTTAGCAAGTAAGCTTTATCATTAATAACACTAATACCAGTCACATTAGGATACGCTTTAGCATCGATGCTAATAATGGCTTCACTGTTTAGCTCATAATCTTTGCCGCTTAAACGTGATACCACAAAGTTATTACGCTTAAGATCTGGCAAGGTCACCATTAAATACTCTTGGGTATTCGCGTCCCAACCTACGTTAGCAACGTAGTTGTACTTAGCACGTACCGTAGCGAAACGGCTGCGCTTCAATTCACGCACGCCATCGGTGCCTTCGATGAATCGTCCGTAAGTATCATCAAACTTCACACTTGGGTCGTACTCAACTCGCACAAAACTCTTGTGATCTGCTGTTACTAATACTGAGGTTTCACCGTCAAACGTCACGCCTGCAAGGTTAGATATTTCAGCTGAGAATGCCGCATCAATCTGCACTTTAGCTAGAATTTTAGTCAGCTCAGTATTTAAGAAGTAAACCCAGTTATTACTGGTCACGACTGCAAATAGTTGGCTTTGTGGGTTATAACTGATACCCGTTGCTAACCCAAAGATATCTGCTGGCAACTCGACGCTTTCAAGCACATTAAGTTCTGCGCTCGCTGCCACTTGAGTCGCATCATTTTGCGTCATGGCAGCAAAGTCTGGCTTTTCAATCGAGTAAGCACCGCGCGCTGATAACTTAGACAGTTTTGGCCAGTTAGCCGTTGACCAAATTGTTTTTTCTGAGTCAAACGTCATACGTACAGGGTCGCTTTGACCGATATACGGGAATGGTCCTGTTTGCGTGAAAGCTTGCACGATATTAAAGCCGATAATAACCAAGAATACGTTAACAGTAACTTTGTTTAGCATGCTCCATTCGCTACTATCGCTCTTCTCTACCAGCTTGTCGCCTTGCAGCAACATTAATACGCCAGCAAATAGTAAGATAATGGCAAAGACCACAATCACCCACACATAAGTGTGTACGCCAAAAATAGCAGGGCCAAAACCTTGGCCAATATCACGTAGAATATGCGCCGAGCTATGACGGTAACCCGCCCATAATCCGTATACTGCGGTAATAATTAGCGCGCCAATATACTTTGGCTTTAAGCCATAACGCATAATAAAAATTGCGATAAGCGATACTAGCACCATCGCGGTGCGCTCTTGCCAGCAAAGAATGCATGGGGTGTCACCCATGGCAAAACCTAAAATGATACAGGCAATACCGACCGGTAGAGCGATTAGCGCCAATGCCGCTAATGATACAATTCTGTTTATTGTTAATTCATTCATCATAGTGTTCTCACAAGTTACCGGCAGGAACTAACATGCCCCAAGTAGCGATCAACCAAATACCCATGCTCATTAAAATGCTCAGAGCTAAAAAGATATGTGCCATTTTTTGTTTGTGAGGTTTAAAGGCAACCAAGAAACAAGCAATAAAAATGAGGCAAAAAAGTAAAAATTCCACAACTTTCTCCAATAGAGTCCACTAGAACTCAATTCAAAAATGCGCTTAGCAAGCCATATAGCGGCTCAAAAATGTCTGCATTATTCGCAGCAATACTTTGTAAATTGGCAGTGCAAGTTACTAAAGCTGCGACTAAATTACGGTAAATCTAATTAAAATAATGTGCCGTAACCGCCATACCTCCAAATGAGTATTAGCGCATTCTTATTTTTGCTAACTGGGTTCATTTATCGCTAAATTAGTGAGCACTAGCGCTTGAGACTAACTCACAAGCTAGCGGAGATTCACACTCTAAAACGAGTTGTGAGCCTAGGCTAAAAGCATGAATTAATGGGATTTAAAACATAGATCTGGGTATAGAGTGAGCAATACCACTAAAAACACCAAACCGCAGCCAACAAAAAAGCCCTGAACATTTGCATGTTCAGGGCTTTTAAAATACTTAACCTAATTACAGGTTGAAGCTAAACAAAGCGATTAACGGTTATGACGCTTACGCTCGTTTTCAGTCAAGTAACGCTTACGAACACGAATGTTCAGCGGTGTTACTTCTACTAATTCGTCATCATCGATGAACTCAAGCGCTTGCTCTAGTGTCATTTCGATATGCGGAGTTAGTACCTGTGCTTCATCAGTACCCGATGCGCGCATGTTAGTTAGCTGCTTACCTTTCAAACAGTTAACTGTTAGGTCGTTAGCACGTGCGTGAAGACCAACTACTTGACCTTCGTATACTTCTGATGCGTGTGTAATAAACAGACGACCACGAGCTTGAAGGTTGAACAATGCGAATGTCAGTGCTTTACCAGTAGCGTTAGAGATCAATACACCACGTGCACGTTGACCAATATCACCGCCTTTCACTGGACCGTAATGATCGAATGAATGGTAAATTAGACCTGAACCCGAAGTGGCTGTCATAAAGTCAGTTTGGAAACCGATTAGACCACGGCTAGGGATAACGAAGTCGATACGTACACGACCCTTACCATCTAACTGCATATCTTTCATGTCAGCTTTACGGATACCCAGCTTCTCGATAACAGAACCTTGATGTTGCTCTTCAACGTCAACAGTCAAGTTTTCAAATGGCTCACACATCTCGCCATCGATCTGCTTAACGATAACTTCTGGACGTGAAACAGCTAGCTCGTAACCTTCACGACGCATGTTTTCAATCAAGATTGAAAGGTGAAGCTCACCACGGCCTGATACGCGGAAACGATCTGGGCTGTCAGTTTCTTCAACGCGCAATGCTACGTTGTGTACTAGTTCTTGTTGTAGACGCTCAAGAATGTTACGTGAAGTAACGTACTTACCTTCTTTACCAGCGAACGGAGAAGTGTTCACCTGGAAAGTCATGGTTAGTGTTGGCTCATCTACAGACAATGCAGGCAATGCTTCTACGTTAGTCGTTGCACAAACAGTGTCAGAAATTAGCAATTGGCCAAGACCAGTAATTGCAACGATGTCACCAGCGTTTGCAACTTCAACTTCGTTACGGTCTAGGCCCATGTAACCTAATACTTGACCGACTTTACCGTTACGCTTCTTGCCGTCAGCGCCAATAATAGTCACTTGCTGGTTAGTTCTAACACTACCACGCTTGATGCGACCAATACCGATAACACCCACGTATGAGTTGTAGTCGATTTGCGAAATTTGCATCTGGAAATCACCATCAGCATCAGCATCTGGTGAAGAAACTTTTTCAACGATCGTTTCGAATAGCGGCGTCATGTCAGCGCTAACTTCGTCTGGATCTAATGAAGCAAAACCGTTTAGTGCAGAAGCATAAACGATTGGGAAGTCTAGTTGCTCATCAGTCGCGCCTAGGTTGTCGAACAAGTCAAATACTTGGTCAATAACCCAATCTGGACGTGCGCCTGGACGGTCAATCTTGTTAATAACAACGATTGGCTTTAGGCCTTGAGCGAAAGCTTTCTTAGTCACGAAGCGAGTTTGTGGCATTGGACCATCTACTGCGTCAACTAGTAGTAATACTGAGTCAACCATAGATAGAACACGCTCTACCTCACCACCGAAATCGGCGTGACCAGGGGTATCAACGATGTTGATACGGTAATCGTTCCACTTGATGGCAGTGTTCTTGGCCAGAATCGTGATACCACGTTCCTTTTCAAGATCATTTGAATCCATCACCCGCTCAGTGGCTTCTCCTCGAGACTCAAGGGTTCCTGACTGCGCCAGCAACTTATCAACCAAGGTAGTCTTACCATGGTCAACGTGTGCAATAATGGCGATGTTACGTAAATTCTCTAACACGGCTAAACCTCTTACCATCGGTATAAAATATAGGGGGGGGTTACTGACAACGACTAAAACCAATCTAGTATAGTAGTTGCAATAAAAAGCGTGACATTCTACTCTAGCTCGTCACTATCTCACAGGATTATTTTTGACCAATCGTTAAAAATAACCTATTCGCATTGGTTTTTTTCGCCTTAACGTCCGCTTTTCATACACTTTTTTATACATCCCCCTTATGACACTAATAGTGTCTGTCAGCTTAAAGTCCTCCACTATATTCAACATTTTGGCTGTTTTAGGCGGTTCTTTCTGCTGACAAGCCACTAAAATACGCTCAATATTCCCGCAGTTAAATGACTGTCTTTAATCTCAATAACACTTATCGACATTCGGATGCTATTTCCTTGACTTACACCCTATAAAATTGCTTATGCCTTAGCTATTCTGTGTAACGATTTAAAGCGAGACGCCAACAGTAAATTGCAGGCTAAATTGCGAGCGCACCGTTATAGCGCGTGCACCATATCGATCCGCAGCCCGCACCATAACAGTGCAAAGCTAATATCAATTTCGGCAGCGAAAACCAATTTAACCAAAATTATCAATCGGTTAAGATATTGGCACGAGTCTCGCTTTATGAAAGCCAGAATCGCATTAAGCGCTAAACATTAAAGATAAAACAAAGGGACGACCCTTTACCCTACTCGGAGACTTTAGAATGTCAGCAGAATCAGTTTTACAACAACTAAAAGAATTAGAAGTTAAGTTTGTTGATTTACGTTTTACCGATACGATAGGTAAAGAGCAGCACGTTACAATCCCAACTCACCAAGTAGATGCTGACTTCTTTGAAGACGGTAAAATGTTTGACGGTTCTTCAATCCAAGGTTGGAAAGGTATTAACGAATCAGACATGGTATTGATGCCTGATCCAGCAAGCTTTGTACTTGACCCTTTCACGGCAGAAACCACTGCAAACATCCGTTGTGACATCCTAAACCCAGGCACTATGACGGGTTACAACCGTGACCCACGCTCTATTGCTAAGAAAGCGGAAGACTACCTACGTTCAACGGGTATTGCTGATACTGTATTAGTTGGCCCAGAGCCAGAATTCTTCCTATTTGACGATGTTAAGTTCGGCGCTGACATGTCAGGTTGTTTCTACAAGGTTGACGCTGAAGAAGCGGCTTGGAACTCAGGTACTAGCTATGAAGGCGGCAACAAAGGCCACCGTCCAGGCGTTAAAGGGGGTTATTTCCCAGTTGCACCTGTTGACTCATCACAAGACATCCGTAGTGCTATGTGTTTAGTACTAGAAGAGATGGGCCAAGTTGTTGAAGCGCATCACCATGAAGTAGCAACTGCGGGTCAGAACGAAATCGCAACACGTTTCAACACGCTAACCCTTAAGGCTGACGAAGTTCAGGTACTTAAGTATGTTGTTCATAACGTTGCTCACGCTTACAACAAGACCGCGACATTTATGCCTAAGCCAATCGTTGGTGACAACGGTAGCGGTATGCACGTGCATCAGTCTCTAGCGAAAGACGGCGTTAACCTATTCGCGGGTGACAAGTACGGCGGATTGAGCGAAACAGCTCTATTCTACATCGGTGGTGTCATTAAGCATGCTCGTGCAATCAACGCATTTGCTAACCCATCGACAAACTCGTACAAGCGTCTTGTACCACACTTTGAAGCGCCAGTGATGCTTGCTTACTCTGCAGCTAACCGCAGCGCTTCTATCCGTATCCCAGTGGTACCAAGTGCAAAAGGTCGTCGTATCGAAATCCGTTTTGGTGACCCAGTGGCTAACCCATACTTAGCATTCTCTGCAATGCTAATGGCTGGCCTTGACGGTATCCAGAACAAGATCCACCCAGGTGAAGCGATGGATAAAGATCTATACGATCTTCCAGCAGAAGAAGCGGCTGAAATTCCAACTGTTGCCACTTCACTAGAAAATGCACTTGAGTGTCTAGACGCTGACCGTGAGTTCCTGACTCGTGGCGACGTATTCACTAACGACTTTATCGATTCTTATATCAAACTAAAGTCTGCAGACGTTGAGCGTATCAACCAAACAACTCACCCAGTAGAATTCGAGCTTTACTACAGCTTGTAATCCTCTGAGTTGACTCACTAACCACAAGCAAGTGGTTAGCCTTAAAGCCCTAAACAGTCATGTTTGGGGCTTTTTTATTGCACTTATGTAATCTCGAAAAACAACTAATCATCAAAACGATACATGCTGACTCGGCCATCATGCCCACCAGCCACTAAGGTGTTTCCCTCTATTGCTAGGGTGAAAAATCCCTGAGCCAGCCCATTAATTAACAGCGGTTGCCAGCTATAGCCGTGGTCTGTTGAGATATCGGTCGATAGCTTACCAGTAGCGATACAGGTTTCTTGATAACACACCATAGCGGTGCGTAGCCCAGGTGTAGTACCAGTCGCTTTATGCCAAACATAACCTTTGCTATAGACCATATTGGCAGCATGTTTATCGCGCTGCAGGTAATCGCCTCCCAGCACAAATAGATCATCTAGATGATTAAATGCCAGCGCATAGCCACCGGCAGTTTGAGTATCATCATAAAGCGCGAGTGGGCGCCGACGCCAATGCTTGCCTGAATCGGCGCTGCGGTAGACAGAGCTGCTATAGCCTCCGCTGGTAAACCACGCTCTGCCGCGCTTGCCAACAATTAAGGTATTACCGCTGGCAGCAAAAGCGACCTCTTTATCGAGCATGTTTGGCAACTCACCTTGAGCAACTCGTTGCCAAGTTTTACCGCCATCAGAGGTGCGTAATATGACGTAGCAGCCACCAACAGGATCACCCAGTAATAAGCCATTATTGCGATCCCAAAAAGCGATTGAGTTGAAAAAACCGAGTTCATCTGGATTATCAAACAGCAACTGCCAACTTAGGCCTTGGTTTTCGGTGATGTACAGTTTAGATAAATCCCCTTCACCCGCCCCCATAACAATTGCCGTATTGGCATCGAACACCTCGATATCGCGAAAGTCAGTCAAAGGCTGATCTTTAACTGATACATCTTGCCAGGTGTTACCTTGATCATTGGAAATATAGACACGGTTATCGCTCCCCGTTACCCAAGCGATACCATCTCGTACTGCACTGCCCCTAAAAGATGCATCAGCAGCTAGCGTTTGAACATCCCAATCCATGGCTGAAGCACTGAAACAACATAGGTTAAGTAACAGCATGAATATCTTCATTAAACTTCCTTAAAAGCACATCCTGATGATTACCATCAAGCAATCATCAGTGATAGGTAAGCCCCATTTAGCGCCTAATTTGACTCATTTTTATCGATTAAAATCGCCTTAGCAAAATTAGTAACGCCTAAACAAAGCATTATTAAACAACAATTTAATAACAAATACTACTGGACACTGTCTAAACTATCGCCTAAATTAAAAGTGTGACGAAGATCACCATTCAAGTAATAAGGAACCTACTATGACAAGAACAATAACTCGAGTAGCACTATTAAGTGCAGGACTACTACTTTCTACTACAAGTCTTGCAGGCATGAGCCCAATTACAGAATGTAACGATTGCTCAAGCCTAACGGCACTTAAAGCGGCAGTAGCACAGCAAAGCGATAGTGTTTATGTGGTAGATTTTGTTAATCGCACCGCCAAAAAGTTCGTCACTGACGACAAAGGTGCAACATTGCTCACTAAGCTTTCTATTGGTGAATTGAACCATCTCAATCAAGAATTTAATTACCGCAAAGTGTATTTAAACTCTGTAAAGCCTTAAATTGAAAGTGCATAGCAGACCTTAACCTTAACGCCTGCTATGCACTTTTCAGTGCCTGCTTAATTATCTATGCCCCCTCATGACATCCACCGCTTTAATCATCAACAACTTTTAATCACAGCTAATAGGCGCTCCATATCGGCCATATCATTATAAATATGCGGTGACACACGAATACCTGGGCTACGCAGATCCACGCTCACATTCGCCTGCTGCAATGCCGTTAATATCTGTTGTTGCTTAGCGCCAAAATCTAAAATTAGCGTACCACTTCGCTTTGCCTCAAGCCTTGGAGATACAAACTCCTGCTCAAACTGTTCAGCAACAACATCAATCAACCATTGGTTATGCTCACGAAGCTTATGAGAACCGATATTGGCAAAGTAACCTATGCTATGGGCCGCTATCGCATAGGGGGCTATCGATGGCGTACCGCCCCAAAACTTAAGTGTACTGCTATGATAGCGAAAATCATGGATATCAAATTCGAATGGATTTTCATGGCTAAACCAGCCCACATCTTTGGGTTGGCAATGGTCAATATGCATTGCGTTTATCCATAAATAAGCCGCGCCAGGACCACCACATAACCATTTAACGCTTGAGCCTATTAAGAAGTCAGGCTGTAAAGTCTGTAAGTCGAGCGGCACAATACCTGCTGATTGCGCCACATCAATAAGGCTTAATGCATTATTAGACTTAGCAGCGCTAATAATCTGTTCTAGCGGCGCCAGTTGCCCAGTGTTGGAAAACACATGGCTGACAAACACTAAATCGATATCGGTGCTGATATGCGATAGCCAAACTTCAGCATCAGTTATATCCAGTTCTTTTGGAATAAAACGTAACTCACAGCCCTGTGGCAGGGATTTTTTAAGCGCAAATCCCATACTAGGAAAGTCTACTTCGCTCATAAGTACTACTGCATTTTTATGGCTTAGCTGCTCTAGCGACATCACCAATTTTGTCAGTGCACTAGAGAGGTTCACCTGAGGGCAAAACTCTTCCGCTCGTGCATTAAACAATTTGGCTAAATTGGCAGTAAACTGTTCAATGATCTGTAACCAGTCTTGCCACGGCTCCCTCCCAGACACCTGCCAAGGCGAAAAAAATTGCTTTGAGAACGCTTGCTCGGCATCTTTTAATGGCCGCCCCACCGAATGGTTCAGCAGGTAACTCCCTGGCGCTAAGCAAAAATCATCTTTAAAAGACTGCATATTACTCGGCCTCCAGACTCGCTTTTAGCGTTAAAATGTCATCAAAGCGAGTTCGGATGTCACTGCGTTTAACCGCTGCACGTCTATCACGTAATTTCTCTAATGAGTTGAGTAATACAGCTAAAGGTGGGCCGCTCGCGGTCACTTTTGACATATGTTGCTGCTGCATATTCTTTGAAGGCTGAGCAATATACTTAGTCACCAGCTCATTGTGGTGCTGAATCGCGGTTTCGCCGTGCAAAGTGCACACCTCAAGAAACAACGTAAGATTTTGTTGATACCAAGGCTCATGCCTAAAATGAGTCATGCTTAGTAACTCATCCATAAAGCTAGTACGACGCATACAGTCACGTAAAATACGTTGATCTTCAGGCATCATATACAGAAATTTGTCTACCAACATCTGCGAGTAACCCGGCTCATTGGCCGCGCATAATCCCAGCAGCATATCGATAACGTTAATCCCGGCAAAATCTCCCGCATTAGCGCCGCGATAGACTTGGCTACCGACACGATAAGGTTTGTAATAGGGTCTCACGCAGTAGAAAAAATCATCGGCATCAAGCTGTTGAAACAGGACTCGATTTGACTCAATCACATCCTTCAATGCCTGCTTAGCGGCTACCAGCAGATCGTAAGCAATAGGATGATCTATGCCTAACGGCTGGATTTTTAACAGTGCATCGGCGGCACGCTTGTAAGCTAAAATGCCTTTAGTGTTGTAATCAACAAACAGCTTCTCAGCATCTAAATCGGTAAAGCGTTTATACACACCTTGATGTGCACGGTTATGAGTTGTGAGGTGCGCGGTGGCAAATCTTGGGGTCACGCCAATAGAGGCGCCAATATGCATGGCAAGTGTGGATGCTTCAGTGAGGGGCGAGACGGTTTCTCGTGAAGGCTCGGTAATTTCGTGCCTACGGCATGCCGCCATATACAGGCCAACATTACCAAGCAGATCAAAAGCATGATCAAAGCCTTCGTCAGTATTTCCCTCGACCAGCAAACTGGCTATCAGCTCGCGCCCTTCAGATTCAAGTTGCAGCTTTAAATGCTCGCCAACACCTTCAACATTAGCCCTATCGCTCTGCTCAGTATAAAGAGATTCAAGCTCACTATTGAGTTCAACAAAGCGCGTGCGGATCCAATGATCGAATGCCTGGGTATTTTGCGTCATCTGTTAGTCCTTATTTTTATTTTTTCGATGAGACTGTGCAGTAATCCATAGTCACTTAGCCTAGCAGGATCCCTATGGTGTAAATCGATAAACTGGCGCGAATAGCTTCCATTTAAGGTCGAGATCCCCTATAAAATGGTTAATTGATACCGATTTTCACCACGAAAAATAAAAAGGCCTCCTATGGATAACAAGGACCGCAACATACTCGCCATATTACAACGTCAAGGCCGTATCGCGATTAGCGAGCTCGCTGCCAAGTTAAATATGTCGGATACCCCCTGCCTTCGCCGCGTGAGAAAGCTAGAACAAACGGGTGTGATTAGCGGTTATGCGGCACAAATCGATCCCAAAGAAGTAGGACTCAATGTCATGGTCTACGCCTTTGTCAGATTGAAAGAAAACTCAGATAAACATGCGATCGTGTTCGAAGACAGCATGGAAAATCTAGAGCAAGTCATGGAGTGCTCAGTGGTTACTGGTGCTCATGATTACCTGTTAAAAATCGTTGCCAGCGACCTACTCAGTTATGAAAGCTTCGTAAAAAAATCACTTGGCAGTCTAAATTGTATCGCCGGGATCGAATCTACCGTCGTGTTAAAGCAAAACTTCTCGCGTAATACATTGCCGCTATAGCGGCATTCAACTTGCTCAAAAATATAGAAAGAATAATTCACTAGACGACCGGTCTAATTGTGTTAGGCTGCTTACTATGAAAACAGCTCCTCAACAAACACGTCAGCATATTATCGACTCAGGCTATCGCCTGATTTCGAGCAAAGGCTTTTCTAACGTCGGCCTATCGCAGATCTTAAAATTTGCCGATGTGCCTAAAGGCTCTTTTTACCACTACTTCAAATCCAAAGAGTTGTTTGGTGAAGAGATCATTAACAGCTACTTTAAAACCTACTTAAACACTATCGACAGCCTATTTGCGCCAGAGAATGGCTCAGGCTTAGAGAGATTGATGAGCTACTGGTTACGCTGGCAAAGCACCCAAAGTGATGCCTGCATTGACCAGAAATGCTTAGTGGTCAAGCTCAGTGCCGAAGTTGCCGATCTTTCTGAGTCAATGCGTCTCGCCTTAGACAAAGGCTCGTCGGCGGTGATTGCTCGCCTTGCTGCTTGTATTGAAGCAGGTATTAACGATGCTTCTATCCCGGAAATGAATGCCGCCGATACCGCAGAAACCTTATATCAGATGTGGTTAGGTGCCAGCTTAAGAAACAAATTATCTCGAGATCCAAATGTTATTTCGCGCGTATTGCAGGTGACCAAAGTCCTGTTGGCACATCCAGTCTCGTTATTGAAAGAGTCACATTGAAAGCAACGGTGCTGAAATAGCCAACAAATCTATCTATCCCGCCTATGCTTATGTCTGTTAATGGCGGGTATTTTTTAACTACTCACTAGACGACTGGTCTATTAAATATAAACCACAGACCCATTTCATTACGTCGTTTAATAGGAACCATTATGTACAGTTTCGATTATTACAACCCAACCCACATTAGCTTCGGTAAGGGTAAGATTGCAGAACTGGATAACCTAGTACCACAAGATGCTAAAGTCTTAGTGCTATTTGGTGGCAATAGCGCCAAAAGTACTGGCACACTCGATGAAGTAAAAGCGGCGCTTAAGCAACGTGAGATCGTTGAGTTTGGTGGTATCGAGGCCAATCCAACCTACGAAACCTTGATGCTAGCGGTCGACGTCGTAAAACAGCAAAATATCGACTTCCTCTTAGCTGTTGGTGGTGGTTCGGTTATCGATGGCACCAAGTTTGTTGCGGCGGCTGCGCTATTTGAAGGTGAGCCATGGGACATTCTTTTAAGCTGGGGCGCTAAGGTCACTCAAGCAATGCCATTCGGTACGGTTCTGACCTTGCCAGCCACCGGCTCTGAGATGAACAGCGCCAGCGTGGTTACTCGTAAAGAGTTCCAAGCTAAACTCTCTTTTATGAGCAATCACGTCTTTCCAAAATTTTCAGTATTAGACCCAAGCAAAACCTTCACATTGCCAGAGCGCCAAGTCGCCAACGGCGTTGTCGATGCCTTTATTCACATCACAGAGCAATACCTTAACTACCCGGTTAATGCGCCAGTGCAAGACAGATTCGCCGAAGGCTTGCTACAAACTCTTATCGAATTAGGTCCAAAAGCATTAAGCGAACCTAATGACTTTGATGTGCGCGCTAACCTGATGTGGGTGGCGACCATGGCGCTCAGCGGTGTAATAGGTAAAGGTGTGCCACACGATTGGGCCACACATATGATTGGCCATGAGATCACCGCGCTTTACGGTGTTGACCATGCCCGTACTATCGCGATGATTTTACCGGGTATGCTTGATGTTCGCCGAGAAGCTAAGCAAGAGAAGTTACTGCAATATGCCGATCGCGTTTGGGGAATTAACCAAGGCTCGGTTGATGAAATCATCGATGCGGCGATCAGTAAGACCCGCGACTTTTTTGAAGCTATGGGCATTAATACTCGCCTATCAGACTACGATTTAGACAGTAGCAGTATCGACGCGATCATCAGTAAACTTGAAGCTCACGGCATGACAGCTTTAGGTGAAAAGCAAGATGTCGATCTTGCTATGAGCCGTAAGATCTTAGAGCGCAATCTGTAAAAAGCGTAAATAAACGACTAAGTTAAACAATATCAACACACGATGAGAGACCTCAGCTAGCTGATAGCTATTGCGCTAATCGCCCTTAACTAGCAGCTAGTAAACCAACAGATAAAAAGGACAACAAATATGAACGTATTAATGGTACTGACTTCACACGACAAACTTGGCGACACTGGCCTGAAAACAGGTTTTTGGTTAGAAGAATTTGCCAGTCCTTTTTATCGCTTTAAAGATAACGGTTTTACTGTCACTTTAGCGTCTCCTGCTGGCGGTCAGCCTCCGCTAGATCCAAGTAGTGAACAAGCTGATTTTCAAACGGCAGCAACCAATAGATTCAATCAAGATGAACAGGCGAAGCAGCAACTGGCAACCACTAAAGTGTTAGCTGAGATAAACCAAGCTGATTATGACGCTGTTTTCTATCCAGGTGGTCATGGGCCATTATGGGATCTCACTAACGATACTCACTCTATTGCATTAATAGAAGCCTTCTATCAGGCTAAAAAGCCTGTAGGACTAGTGTGTCATGCACCGGGGGCGCTTAAAAATGTGAAAAACCCCGATGGCACACCTTTAGTTGCAGGCAAACAAGTAACAGGTTTTACTAACGGTGAAGAAGCTGCAGTGCAGCTAACTGATATCGTGCCTTTTCTAGTGGAAGATATGATGATTGAAAATGGCGCGTTATATAGCAAAGGCGATGACTGGAGCAGCTACCTCGCGGTCGATGGCAACTTAATCACAGGCCAAAACCCAGCCTCTTCAGAGGTGGTTGCTGACGAGATTATCAAGCAACTAAAGTAACTCGCTTCTGACTACACTTTGGACTACATAAGTTACGGCGCGTTCATCTTCGCGCCGCTTTCAACCTTCCGCCCAGTACTTCTTAATAGCGCTTATTAATTGTAAGGACCAGCAATGATCACTCTGCATCATTTAAATAAGTCTCGCTCAAAACGTATCATCTGGTTACTTGAGGAGCTCGGACTCGATTATAAAATAAAAGCCTATCAGCGAGATAGCCAGACCTTTTTAGCGCCAGATGAACTCAAAGCCATTCATCCACTAGGCAAGTCACCTGTGATTGAATATCAGCAGCAAGTGATTGCTGAATCAGGCGCGATTACCCAATACCTTATCGATACCCATGCAGCAGGAACGCTCGCACCAGAAAGGGCCAGCCAAGATTATGTTGAGTATCTACAGTGGCTACATTTTGCTGAAAGCTCAGCAATACTGCCTTTATTACTGAGAATGTTTGTCGCCAAAGACGGCTGCCAAACCAACTTTTTAGAAGGCTACGCCGCAGTTGAAACTGACAAAGTGCTTAGCTTCGTTAATCAATCGCTTGAAGGTAAACGTTACCTTGTCGCCGACAAACTGACCGGCGCCGATATTATGATGTCATTTATCGTAGAGCTACTCGAAGCCAGTGGTGAAGCTGAAAAGTACCCGCATATTGCGACTTACGCTAAGCAGCTAAGTCAGCACGCCAATAGCATTAAGGCTGGCGAGATTGAGCAAGATTACGATAGAAGCTAGCTGTTAGCTGTCAAAAGCTAAAAATTGATAATAAATAGAAAAGCAGCCATAAGGCTGCTTTTTACCTAAGCTCATTATTATATTCAGTTTAACGATTCACTTTAGTGCGCCGTCGACTTACGTGACTAACATTAACTTATGTCGCTGGTACTGGCTTATGTAGCAGGCACTGACTTACGGAACTGGTACTAACTTAGTAGCAGGCACTGACTTACGGAACTGGTACTAACTTAGTAGCAGGCACTGACTTACGTAACTGGCACTGGTAACGTTCACCATAATACTGCACGCTGGCTTCGCCTTGATGCTCCCAAAATTCAAAGTTACGTCCCAGGTATTTAGCGCCGCTGCCACTGCGTACATTAGTTGCAAGTAGTTGCTGTTCAGCAAATGTAAATACCGCTGTCACCGGATTTAGTTGAGTGTAAAACACCGCACTGATCTGTGGCTGATTGTCACAGTCAAAAACCACGGCTGCAGGCGCCTCTAACAATCCACCTTGGATCTGTAATTCAATAATCCGGCTTTGATAATTTTGTAATACGCACTCACGTACATCTTGCGCCTTCCAACAATCATTACGACCTTTTATCCAACCTCTTTGCATCGCTTTAGGCTGCTCTGCTGCGGGAATATTAACAACTGCCGCCTTATAAACCTGATCCATCTTCAGATCTAATGCCGCTAACTCGGGATCACTGCAGATTAAGGTTTCAACTTGTCCCTGAGCCATAGCGCAATCAAAAGCCGGAGCAAGATGTTGATGGCCATCAACCGTCGCGGCAGCACTGCTGGCTGCCGCTACCGCTGGAGCTGTTTGAGTCGTTTGAGGCGAACCACATGCAGCCAACAACAGTAGGCTACTCACTAACATCGTTTTTTGCATCTGTTATCCTTATGTTTTGCCTGCAATAATCTAAGCTAATTGATAGCCATCTTACTGCTAAAAACTGGCTATCAACAAGATGCCAATCAAGTGAAATGAGCTTATCACTCAAGAGCGTCAACTTCTGCACGGTACAAAATCACCACAAAGTTCATGATTTTTTATGTTAAAACAGCTAATCTTCGGTATCAAACCCTGTAACAAAGGATGTCACAATGCGTGCTGGCTTTATACTACTTATGCTACTGGTTACAACGCTTGCTCATGCGACGGTTTATAAGTGGGTCGATGAAAATGGTAAGGTTCATTTCTCTGATGAACCGGTAAAAAATGCTGAAGTGGTCGAATTTAAAGAGAACACTCAAAACAGTCTTAAATTACCAGAAGTCACCGTACTCCCCGGCACGACAAGCGATTCCGAAGCCGTTAAGCCTCTTTATAAAATGAGTATTGCCTCTCCAACTGAAGAAGAGTCTATCCGTAGCAATGATGGCGATATTACCATTATCACCAATATCACTCCGCAGCTCGCAGCAGCACATCAATTAGCGCTCTACATGGACGGCAATCAGATAGGCAGTAAGCAAACCATCGGCATATTTAAGCTGAAAAACATTAATCGTGGTGAACATACCTTTGCTGTTAAGGCTTTCGATCAGAACGGCAAAATAATTGCATCGACTTCTACCAGAACGATATTTCTTCATCGGACGTCGATTTATGGGCCTGCTCGCTTAAAACCTCAGCCTAGAGATAACGGGTAAATACCTTTTAATATAAAAACTTAGGGTTATATTGATTTAGTCTACATTCCGATGAAGTCCAGTTGCAGGGCGCACCACTTTGGTGCACCATAGTGGTGCGTTCAACTGAAATGCCCAAACAGGTGCATGTGCATAATTCGGAGTAGCTGATGGATACAAGTTTATTGCTCAACCATTTAGTAACGGCGGTAATCGTTACCAATGAAGAGCTTGAGTTACTCTACGTGAATGCGGCCGCCGAGCAGTTGCTCGGTGTGGGCAGTAACCGCCTTAGCGAACACCCCTTACCCGAACACTACCAATTGCTGGGTGTCGATCCTCAAGTGCTAAAATTGGCTATTTTCGATGGTCAAGGCCTGAGTATTAATACGGTCTCTTTAGTCACCCTTGATGGTCAGCAACATACGGTCGATGTCACGCTCACGCCACTTGAGCAAGAACAGAACCTTGCTCTGATAGAATTTCGCCAAGTAGATCAACAACGCCGCATCCATCAACAGTTGACCCAAGATGCTCAGCAGCAGGCTGCGCAATATTTAGTGCGAAATCTAGCCCATGAAATCAAGAACCCATTAGGCGGATTACGTGGCGCTGCGCAGTTGCTATCACGCGAGCTAAAAGAGCCTCAACTGAATGAGTTTACCGACATGATTATTGAGCAGGCTGATAGACTGCGTAATCTAGTCGATCGCCTGCTTGGCCCACAAATGCCCACCCAGCATAGCTTGTACAATATCCACGAGGTGATCCAAAAGGTGGTCAAGCTGGTCAATGTCACCTTACCTGACAATATTGAGCTCACTCAGGATTATGACCCTTCGATCCCAGACATTGAAATGGATCCTGATCAGCTGCAACAAGCCATTTTAAATATCGTACAAAATGCCATACAAGCTCTAGAGCCTATGGGTGGCAATATTCGCCTTAAAACTCGCACTCAGCATCAAATTACTATCGGCACACAGCGTCACAAGTTAGTGCTGATGCTATCGGTCATCGACGATGGTCCAGGTATTCAACCAGACCTAATGGATACCCTATTTTACCCTATGGTGACGGGACGAGAACAAGGCTCCGGGCTTGGGCTGTCCATCGCCCATAACTTTGCCCGTTTACACGGTGGTCGAATTGAGTGCGACTCAACCATTGGCCACACCGAATTTACCATTACCTTACCCATCAATAGTTAATAGAGGAAAACACTCAATGACTGAACAAGTTTGGATCCTCGACGACGATAGCTCTATACGTTGGGTATTAGAAAAAGCGTTACAAAGTGCTAAGTTTAGCAGTGCAAGCTTTGCCGCTGCCGAGTCTCTGTGGCAAGCCTTAGAGACGGCGCAACCACAAGTGATTGTGTCAGATATCCGCATGCCAGGTACCGATGGTTTGACTCTGCTGGAGCGATTACAGAATCACTATCCGCATATTCCCGTTATCATCATGACCGCGCATTCCGATCTCGACAGTGCGGTAAGTGCTTATCAGGCTGGTGCATTTGAGTATCTACCTAAGCCTTTTGATATTGATGAGGCCATCTCTTTAGTCGACCGTGCACTCACCCATGCAAAAGAGCAGTCCTCAAGTATCACCGCTGAAGAGCCACTCGTTGCCACGCCTGAAATTATTGGTGAAGCGCCAGCAATGCAGGAAGTCTTTAGAGCCATTGGCCGCCTTTCACGCTCTTCAATTAGCGTATTGATTAATGGCCAATCTGGTACAGGTAAAGAGTTAGTCGCCAGCGCATTGCATAAACATAGCCCACGCAAAGGTAAGCCGTTTATTGCCATCAACATGGCAGCCATCCCTAAAGACTTAATTGAATCTGAGCTATTTGGCCATGAAAAAGGCGCCTTCACGGGGGCTGGTAGCGTTCGTCAAGGCCGTTTCGAGCAAGCAAATGGCGGGACACTCTTCTTAGATGAAATTGGTGATATGCCGCTCGATGTGCAAACACGATTGCTGCGCGTATTAGCTGATGGACAGTTTTACCGTGTTGGCGGCCACTCGCCAGTTAAGGTCGACGTACGCATTATCGCCGCGACACACCAAAACCTTGAGCAGTTAGTTCACCAAGGTGACTTTCGCGAAGACCTGTTTCATCGCTTAAACGTGATCCGCGTACACCTGCCGCCGCTGTCTCAGCGCCGAGAAGACATTCCTCAGCTGACACGTCACTTCTTGATGATTGCCGCCAAAGAGATCGGCGTTGAGCCTAAAGTGCTCACCAAAGAGACCGCGACCAAGCTGTCGCAACTCCCTTGGCCAGGTAACGTGCGCCAACTTGAAAATACCTGCCGCTGGTTAACGGTAATGGCTTCGGGGCAAGAGATCTTGCCACTGGATCTGCCACCAGAGTTACTGCAAGAGCCTAAGCTTAATAACGCACAGAGCAGCGACAGTGATGACTGGCAAGGCGCATTGAAGCTGTTTATCGACCAGCGCTTAAATGATGGCGATAGCGACTTGCTAACCGAAGTGCAGCCCGCATTCGAGCGGATATTACTGGAAACCGCGCTTAAACATACTAATGGCCATAAGCAAGAAGCGGCCAAGCGCTTAGGCTGGGGCCGCAATACCCTAACCCGCAAGCTAAAAGAGCTTGAGATGGATTAACGCCTCCATCAATAACGGCTTGCAACAAAAAGGAGAGCCACAGGATTAATGCCATTCACTTAAGGTGGTTACTCAGAAAAGTCTTATGACTTTGAAAGAAAAGAATGGACCACAGAGGTCACGGAGAGCACGAAGAAAAGCCATCCCGAGCATTTTCTTTTCTTCGTGTCCTCCGTGTAGCAAACGAAGTGAGCGCTTCGTGGTTTATAGCTTGTAAAGCAAAGAACCCCGTTTGTGCTTGGTTCTTAGATTTCTGATTTGTAACTGGTGAGCAAAGCCACCTTCTTCTGAAGGTGAATTCTTTACTTCTAAGCTCGTAGCTATACAGGATCTTGGTGAATAATCACCTCTGACTCCACAAACTCTGCCCGCACCCGCTCGGAGGTCTCCACCGCAATTTTATGGGCCTGATGCAAGCTCAACGTCCCGTCGAGTTCGAGATGAAACTGAATAAACATGGTCTTACCCGACTCACGAGTCCGTAGGTCGTGGATCCCTTTGACTTGAGGATCTTGCTTAGCTAAACGCGTAATTCTCTCCCGAGTCTCATCATCAAGTTCTCTATCTAACAAAGACTGCACCGAACGATAAGCCAGTCCCACTGCTTGCTGACCAATAAACAACGCAATTAATACCGCAAATAAACCATCAGCCCACCACCAGCCATATTGAGATAAAACCAGTGCCAGTAATACCGCCGCGTTTAAGAATAGATCCGACTTATAATGCAGCGCATCGGCTTCAACAACAGTGCTTGAGGTCGCAGCTAAGGCTCTTTTCTGCAGCATAACCAATGCCAGTGTCAGCAAAATTGCGATAACAGAAACAATCACCCCCAACGTGGCGTGCTGCACCTCTACCGGATTAATCAGGCGTTCGCTGCCGTGCAACATCAGAAAGAAAGCTGAACCTAAAATAAAGGCTGATTGCGCTAACGAGGCTAACGGCTCAGCTTTACCATGCCCATAGCGATGATCTTGATCCGCAGGCACGATAGCGTAGCGGATTGCAATAAAGTTAACGATTGATGCAAGCGCGTCAGCAAAGGAGTCGGTCAATGAAGCCAGCATACTGGCGGAACCAGAATACATCCATGCTGCAAGTTTGATGGTAATAAGGGTTAATGCTGTCGCAACGGCTGCGCGGCTGGCCAGCTTAACCCAGAAATCATATTGGGAAGTGTCATTCATAAAATCTGTTTACTGTTCAAGTAAGGGAAACACAGACTTTAAGTTTATAACAACTTGAACAAAAATCGGATGACTTTCCTCAAGTTAATATCGATCGACTCAATAGAAAAAAACTATTGAGTCGATGAGTAAGCAACACAGTTGAGCGACTATCTTTTATGATGCTTAGCAAAACGCTGTTTGAATTTCTCTTGCTGCTCAGGGGTTAGCAACTGGTACGCTTGGTTTTGTAGCTTAAGAATATTGACAGCTTTTTGCTGACGCGCTTCTTGTTTAGCTTCCAATGCCTGCTTCACTTCAGCTTCGTTAAAGCTAGCTGCAGTAATAAAACCTAACATCTGCTGTTTTTGTGCCGCACGCGCCTCTTTAGAAGGACGATTTTGTTTCATCTCGTCACGATGCGCACTAAATAGCGCTTTCATCTCAGTCTTCTGCTCATCGGTTAAGTCCAAACCGCGAAACATCTTGCGCAGGTCGTGATGGCCGCCACGCTCGCTTTGCATCTGGTGATGGCCATTCTTACCATGCCCATCACGTGAGCCATCTTGGTCATCGGCAGCATTGACACCTGCGGTGAGTAGTGCGGTGCTGGCCACTATGGCAAGCAAACCTGCTTTCAATGTATTCTTTTTCATCATGGTAGCCTCATTTAAATTTGCTCAGCACTGCTAAGCTTGATTTGACGCTTATCAGTTTAGTCTACTCAATGTAAGCTTGGGTTTGTACAGCGTAAAGCTCTGTAAAGCTGTTTAAATGAGGCTCAATAATGCCTAGGTTCTCTGTTCTTTACGTTGAATTACACTCCTAAACTGCAATTGACATCAAACAGGGTATACTCGCCATAGTAAGAGTACTTTAGAAGGGTAAATATGAGCCGTATATTATTGATAGATGATGACTTAGGTCTATCTGAATTGCTTGCGCAACTGCTAGAGCTTGAAGGCTTTGAACTGACACTTGCCCACGATGGGCAGTCAGGGTTAGATCTGGCCATAGAGCAACAATTCGACCTTATTTTACTCGATGTAATGCTACCTAAACTCAATGGATTTGAAGTGTTACGTGCGCTGCGCAGCAAGAAACAAACACCGGTGCTGATGCTAACTGCCCGAGGTGATGAAATCGACCGTGTAGTGGGTTTAGAGATCGGTGCCGATGATTACCTGCCTAAGCCATTTAACGACCGTGAACTGGTTGCACGTATTCGTGCCATTATCCGTCGTACTCATATTCAATCAAACGAAGCCCCGCAGACAACACATCAGTACGGCGATATTAATTTAGATCCCGCACGCCAAGAGGTGCACTGCCAAGATCAGCTCATCATTCTCACCGGCACTGAATTTAGCTTACTGTTTGAATTGGTTAAGCATGCCGGAGAACTGGCCAGCAAAGAAGTCTTAAGCGAAAAAGTGCTCGGTAAAAAACTGATGCCTTTTGACCGCAGTTTAGACATGCATCTTTCTAACTTACGCAAGAAGATGCCTGAACGAGACGATGGCCGCCCACGTGTGAAAACGATTCGTGGTAAAGGCTATATCTGGTTACCTTAAATGCAGCTGAGAAAAACCCCCAATAATATATTCGTTAAATTACTACTGGGCTTTTGGCTCTGTAGCTCACTGATCATCGCGCTCATTGGGCTGCTGCCTTTGTTGCAGCAAAACCATGATCAATCAGCACTGCCACCTCCGCTTGAACGTATGCTTGAAAAAAGTGCCGAGCGTATTAGTGCAAATCCGCAGGTTCTGGGCACTGAAAAGCTCAAACATTTAAGCCGCTTTAAAGAGTTTAAAGGCCGGCCGGCCCGCATCTATTTGGTCGATGAGTACGGCAAGGTACTCAATACCCATAAACAATCTCGAGCTTTAAGACGCTTTATGCTGATGGCCGATGAAGCTGGCCATCCGATTAAACACCAATTTAAAGACGAGCTAATTTTCGGCCCCTATAACTTTGACGTTGAGGGCAAGCCTTTCAGCCTATATGGCCGTTTACCAGAACATCATCCACGGCCCTGGTTCTTCTTCTTTATCGATAATAAAATCTTAACCCTTAGCATCGCGATTTTACTATCAGGGTTATTATGTGGCTTATTTGCCTGGCATTTAGGTAAGCCATTACGCTCACTCAAACGCAGTGCTGATGCACTTGCCGGAGGCGATTTAAGTCACCGGGTCGATATGGCAACAGCCCAGCGAAACGATGAAATTGGCCAGCTTGCTCAAGCCTTTAATGGTATGGCCGACTCGGTTGAAAATATGGTTAAGAGCCAACAAAGGTTGATCAGCGATATCTCTCATGAGCTGCGCACACCACTGACAAGGCTAAAATTGTCTTTAGCGCTAAGCCGTAAAAAAGGCCAAGAAACAGCTGAAACCGAGCGGATTGAGTATGAAGCAGATCAACTTGAGCAGATGATTGCCGAGCTGTTAGAGCTGTCTAGAGTCAAGCTTAACGCTAACGAAAATAAGCGCAGCCTTGAGCTTGCTGAAATCTTAAGCCAGGTATTAGACGATGCCGATTTCGAAGCTCAGCAGCAAAAAAAGCAGCTGCATATCGACATAGATGAATCAATTACGCTGCCGCTTTACCCTCGGCCTTTATGCCGAGCGGTTGAGAACTTACTGCGTAACGCCATCCGCTATGCCAACACGCAAGTCTCGATTCAAGCATTTGCCAGTGGCAGCAGCATACAAATTGAGATTATCGATGATGGCCCAGGCATTAGCGACGAAGCCGACTTAGAAGCGATTTTCGAGCCTTTCTACCGTCCACAATCGGCGCGAGACAGGGAATCCGGCGGCTGGGGCTTAGGGCTGGCAATTGCCAAAGCCGCCATTCAAGCCCATCAAGGTAGGATAACGGCTGAAAACCATCAAGCTCACGGATTGAAAATAAGTATTAGCTTGCCTTTTTCAAGTTGAAGTGAATATTGCTTGAGTGCGTTAATTATTTGCCGTTTGATGCCCATCAATTAAGTGGCGGCTTAAACGTAACACTTCTGCTGCCGTTTTACCTAAGGTATAACGGCCTGATAAAGGCTGCTGCTGATTGTAGTTCGCCAGCCAGTGAGTAAACTCATCATTAAGCTGGGCTAAAGATGTCACGTTATGCCTTTTTAAATAAGGCTCAAAGAACTCGTTGTAAGAAAAGGTTTGAAACCTTGCCGCTAGACCATTTACCACAGGACCATTATAGGCACGCATCTGGATATGATTAATCCTATTCTCAATCAGCGCTAGACTAAACTCAGGACTTTTTCTCTCCGAGAACTCACTACCTCTATCGGTCAAGATACTATTAATTTCAATGTTGTTGTCGCGATACCAAGGCAAAACAAACTCTTTTAGAAAGGTAACAACTGCTGTAGAGCTATTATCTTCCATCACAACAGCAATAGCGTACTGACTATAACCATCAACAAAACTATGTAGATATAACTGACCTAATGGCGTAACAAGCCCTAGTTCATAAGTATCCTGCACACAAATATCTCCAGGATAGAGACACTCGAAATTTGGGTCATTAGGGTCTAATTTATAGATCTGCTCTATATGTTGCTGCTCTATCGGCCTTAATAACTGGTCCTGTTTAAGCTTGGTATGTAGAGCCAGCAAGCGGTTCTTCTTTGTTTCTAGATTATGCCTCAACCAGATTGTGCGTACGCCGCTAGCTGAAATACAACAGCCCCTAGCTGTCAGTAGCTCAGCCACTTTAGCTTGACCGTAATTAGGGTAATCTAGTGCAATCTCAATCACCTGCTCTTCAACTTCTTGAGACATTCGGTTTTTAATAGCTGGCTTCTTACGAGACAGGTTTTTTAAGCCTCTTTCACCAACAGCCTCATATTGCTTTTTAAAGCGATAATAACTGTCCCTGCTATAGCCCATAATTTCGCAAGCTTTGCTAATACTTCCTAGCTCTGTCGCTAGCTGAAGTAAGGCTAACTTGCTACGAATTTCATTATTTTTTATGCTCATAGCTTATCTCATTACGCAGAAACTCTAACCAAACACACCATTAGGCGTATAGCCTAACAACCTAAACCAAGTTTCGCCCATAAAAATACTCACAGCCCAACCAATTACTAGCATTGTGAAACCAAATTTAAAGGTATCGCTCAAGCTGTATTGATCTGTTGAATATAGCAACAACGCAGGCTTACTGTTAAATGGCAACACGTATACATGCTCAATCAGCAATGCTACCGGAAGTGCCAAACTCATAATCGAAAAATCAAAGCGCTGTGCAATTCCGATAGCAATTGGCACAAACAGCATGGTTCGCATGGTTTTTGACTGGAATACCAATGAGCTAAATAGCATGGCTCCTGTCAGCAATATATAAAATACACCAAAGGGTGTTGTTTCATCTAAACCAAAATACTCTAGACTGAAGTTTACCGCCAAATTAGGTAAATCTGTTTGCTTAAACCCTGCACCTAAAGTGTAAGCACCTGCAGAGAACAGCAACAGATGCCAAGGTACGTCCACCTGGTTCCAGTTAACCACACCCAGTCTTGGCATTAAGGCTACAATGGCCCCAATAAAGGCAATGGCGGTTGCACTAATACCATGGTACTTATCGGTCGCCCAGAATATTAAGATGGTCACAAAAATCACAAGAGACTTCACTTCTCTAAAAGAAACGGGTCCCATTTTGGCTAATTCACCTTTTAACCGTTCCATACCACCATCAATTTGCGGCAACCGCTCTTCTGGAGCTAGAGGGAAAAAGATTTTAGTCGCAATTAACCAGCCGATGACAATCATACAAACCACAATCGGCAAGGCCACAATCATCCAATCAGCAAAAAAGAAGCTTCCTCCTATTGCCCCCGCAATTAAACTTGCAGCAAGCAAATTAGCACCAGATCCTGTAACAAAGGCGCCAGCACAAAGGTTAATCTGCAACAGATTTTGCAGCACTAAATTTCGACCAAAATTATTCTTATTATTACCGCCTCTTGCGCCATATACCGCAGCGATCACCATAAATATCGGCATCAAAATCGCGGCTTTTGCCGTTGTCGCTGAGATAAATGCCGACAGGGCGAGGTTTATCACCATAAAACTATAAAAAATGGGAGTGGCACTGGTACCAAAACGACAAATAAACCAAAGTGCAAAACGCTTAGCGGCGCCGGAAGAGACCAACATAGACGCCAGAATGAAGGATAAAATATTGAGCCACATAATAGGATGGCCTAACTGAGCATAAGCCACTTTTTCTGGCAATACTCCGGTAAGCACCATGGCAATAATCACCATCAAAGAGGTTAAGTAATTAGGGATAGGTTCGGTAATCCACAAGATCACTGCTGTGCAAAAAATGGCAAACATCGCCTGCCCATGCCAACTAAATAGTACAGCCCCGACTTCTTGAAAATGTTCAGCAGCAGTTTTACTTAAGGTACTTGGATCAAAGTTAACCAAAAATGATGCCGGCTCACTCAGCAGCATATAACTAAATACCGCGAGTGCAATCCAACTTCCCCCCTTAGCAAGCCACAGCTCAAACACGCTTTTACTTCTTATCGGCAGTGTTTCCATTCGATATTGATTCATATCGAGTGGATCGGCACTGTTTACAGCTTCCTCATTTGCCTCTACGCCATCATTGACGGGGGCTTTATGTTCCCGCCCTGCCGACATCTGCAGCGATTCTATTGTATTAACATTTCCTTGAGTCATCTTAACTGTGCCCTTCATTAGGTAGTCGTTACATAGACATTACTCGTAAATGTGTTTACAAAACAGGATCCAGATCAACATACGAGCAACTTAGTTTTTACCAAAATAAATCGCACGAAAAACAGCAAACAAATCCAGTTAATTTTAATCATTTAAATTCAAAAGCTTACAAATGAAAACAAAAACATCAAAAACACATCATGTAAGATTAGGTTGTGACTTTATTAACAAAACTTGATCTTGATCGGTTTTTTTTTTTTAAAAGTGCGTACTGTAAATGACATACCAACCCCAAGAAAAATATCGAGGATCGTTTTATGTCAGAACTAAAAATTGGCGAAGTTTCAAAACCACGTTTCGAATTCCGAACTTTTGGTCAGGACTTCACTGAAGCTTCAACACGTATGGCACGCCTTTCTGTTCCTGTACCTGAAAAGGTTTGGCATAGACAAAGCGACGAAATCTATATCATGTCTCGTACTAATGATCTCAATAACACCAAGATTCGAGATGGAAAAATGGACGTAAAGTCTTACGTACAAACCGTTGATGGTTTAGAGCAGTGGGATCCTAAGTTAAAAGCAGAGTTCCCTATCAGTGCAGCTCAACTGCTAGAAGAGATCTTTCCCGCATTTATGGTTGAACAACCAGCGCTAAACAAAGAGCAATATAGCTTTGAAGAATTTCTCGACCTCATCAATGACCACCCAGATCTACAAGCAGTGAAAATCCACAAAGAACGCTATGGCTATATGGTGAATGACACCATTTGTGAAGTCGCAAACGTGCTCGTTAACGGGGCGCGAATCGTCAGCGTGAATAGTGAGTCAACCGAGCTCGAAGACATTCAGCGTACTATCAAGGATCTCAAGTTAGAAGGTGTTGAAAACATCAATTATCTGCAAGCAATTAAGCGTGTCATCGGCATGAAAAACTTACCATTAGCAAACTAATTAGGGACTTAATCATGGCACAAGAAATCGAACGTAAATATCTAGTCAACAGCGATGAGTTCAAGCAGCAAACAGCCCGCTCGGTAAGAATTACTCAAGGTTACTTGAGCAGTGTTCCGGAAAGAACGGTAAGAGTACGCGTCAAAGGAGACAAAGGGTTTTTAACCATTAAAGGTATAGGCAACGAATCGGGAGCCTCTCGATATGAGTGGGAAAATGAAATCCCGTTACAGGAAGCTAAAGAACTACTAGAAATCTGTGAGCCTGGCGTGATTGATAAAACTCGTTACCTAGTCGAGCATGGCAATCACATCTTCGAAGTTGATGAGTTTTATCAGAGCAACCAAGGGCTTACTGTCGCAGAAGTCGAGCTAACTGAAGAATCTGAAACGGTTAATAAGCCAAGCTGGTTAGGTGAAGAGGTTACCGGGGATCCCCGTTACTATAACTCGATGCTTATGAAGCAGCCTTATACCACTTGGTAACAGATAAGCACATGCTGTCGCTATCGATCGTAGACCAATACCACTTAAAGATAAAAGTGGAAATTGACGCCCAAATAAAAAGTGCCAAGGTACAAGTTTATTACTTTTACCCAGCTCCTTTAAGCGATCATAGCGACATATTTTCTCCCACTTTTTTTTACCAAAACCTACTGCAGAAACAATCCCTAGTTCGAGTAGAATCCGTCAGCATTGAAATCATTAAAAACGACCTCTTACTGTTGCGACAATATGCTTATGCCAAGGCACAAGATAACGCTAAAAAATATGTTACTGCACTGTCTAATTTTGTGACTGGAATAAATCAAATACTGCTTACTGCTGAGCCCCAGCAACTCACAGTAGTGGCTGAGCTAATCGAGTCATTTCAAGGTATTCATGACAAAGAAAGTCAGCTAACTCACCATAAATTATATCTACTTGCTAACCATCAATTAGTTTATTACTTCAACCAAGCTTTATTAAAGAGTAAATCTCAGAAGCCTAAGCCTGAACAAGTCAATATCGACCCATTGCTCGCCAAGATTAAACAGTATGCTGACACTCAAAATTTAAAGCTAACCAGTCGTAGTGATGATGATAGAGAAAAGCTACTACGCCGCTTACATATGGGGCGACGCATCATTAATACTCCTTACAAAGTGAAACGAAAAAAGCTCCAAGATGGAGCGGTTGCCGAACAGCTTATTTTTGGCCTCGCCGCAGCGTTAGCCATGGCATTTGCCACTGGCATTGCCTTTGCGACCCAAAAAGCATTCGGCAACTTTTCAACACCCTTTTTTATCTCGTTAGTACTTTCATATATTTTTAAAGACCGCATTAAAGAGCTAGGGCGTAACTATTTAATGGAAAAGTTTTTCTCCCACTTTTTCCAACATCACTATCGCTTTCATGCCAATGATGGCACCCGAATTATTGACATCAAAGAAACCTATTACCGGCAACAACAGCAACAGCTGAGTGATTCGATTGTCACTATTCTCAAGCGTGTTAATCATTCAGAAAGAGATCGACTGGATGTTGCCTTTGTTCATCAGCGAAGTTACCTCTCCCCAACAACAAATAATGAACAAAAAAAGTTTTTAGATGAACTGACAGTCAACCTAAGTAAATCCTTACGCCTTCTACCTAAAGTTATTAGTCCACACTGGTATGAGAGTGAGTCTCAAATCAAGCAAACAAAAGTCCATAAAGTACACACCATACATCTGGTGATAGCGCTGCAGCATAACGGTGAAGTGCACCACTACCACTATAAACTTTACGTGAGTCGTAAAGGAATTCATAAGATTGAAAATAAACAGTAAAAGCAGCGCCTTACGCTGGGACCAAAAGTAGGGGCAGTGCATAAGTAATTAGCTTTCTGCCCTTGACCTATCAAGCTTTAGCGGGATAAAAACGGATCAGCTTTGGCTAGAGTTATCACATATTTCACGCCAAGCAAAACGCAACATAAACCCAACATACACACAAAAACAGATCAACATCAACAAAACGACAATTCAAAACGATTTGTACGATTTAGTTGCAATTAGTTGACATTGATCATGTTTTTATTCACATACAAGGCATACCCTTAACACATCGAAATTTTATAAATGTTAAACACCAAGCGAATACAATAAGAAGTTACAGAAGGAAGAGTATTATGAACAATAACAAGATGTTTCCAAGCTCACCTATTGCGCTAGCAATTTCCGCATCGATCTTATGTTTTTCATCTGCTGTTATGGCATCTGAAACAGATAAAGTGATGGAACTTGAAGAGCGACTAAACGCACTTGAAATGGAGTTAATTGAAGCAAAAGATGCTGCAAATCAAGTTGACCGCGTAAAGTTCTCTAAAGATTCTCCAAGCCCTGAACTTATCTCAAAAGATGGCCGTTCAACCATGGAGTTTAAAGCACGTATTCAAGCCGACTACGTAAAAGCTGATGGCTTATATGATACTGATGGTGAGTATAATGATAAGTTCACCGATGCCAGCATTCGTCGTTTACGCTTTGGTATTGAAGGCTATTTCTCTAATGTTTGGGAATATGAGCTAGAGTTCGACTTTGACGGACTCACCGAAGTTGAAGTAAAAGATGCAAACGTGGTCTATAAGGGGTGGGACGATTCAAGTCTTAAGCTTGGTTTTCAAAAGTATGCATTCGGTATGGAAGCCACAGGTAGTTCAGCCCACCTCGCCTTCTTAGAACGTGCCGCTACAGATGTATTTGCACCAGACCGTGCACTTGGTGTTCAATGGCGCTATGTCGGCAACAATTATAATTTACATGTAGGCTACGGCATCACCACTGAAAATGAGTTTTTCTCTACCGAAGATCAAAGTCATGCAGAGATGAATGTCTTCAATGCACGCTTCACAATGGCACCTATTGACCGTAATGGCCACCTACTTCACATAGGTGCAAGTGGACTCTACATTGACTTAAATGATGATGCTGAAAAAGCCTTACGCTATCGTGCACGCCCCAATACCAAGCCATCAGAACGCATTATTAATACTGGCAAAATCAAGTCTCAATCAGGTACTCACTACGGTGCCGAGCTCGCTTATCAGTACCGCAACTTCCTATTTCAGTCTGAATATGTAGGTGCATCAATTGACCAAACTGCAGATCCAAAAGCCAATGTCGACGCTTACTACGTCCAAGCCGTTTACACCATTACCGGTGAACAGTGGCGCTACAGTGGCAAAAAAGGCACCTTTAAAGGCGTGCAACCTTCAAATCCTATCTCTGCTGGCGGCTGGGGGGCTTGGGAAGTCGCAGCACGATATGACTACGCTAACTTTGATGACGTAGATGCTGGTATCGAAGGAGGCCAAAAAACTGACTACGTGTTTGGTATTAATTGGTACTTAGAAGACAACCTTAAAGCCCAGTTTAACTATGTCCATACTCAAGCTGAATATGTAGCGCCATATACTGATATCAATGGCGTAGTGCTGTACGATCAAGACGCCAATATTATCCAAGCTCGCCTACAGTTTGCATTTTAAAGGGAGGAACAGTAATGAGAAATAATTTACTACTGATTGGTGCTATTAACTTATGCCTTAGCGGCAGCGCCTACGCTCTATCACCGGATGCATTTACATCGCTGGAGTACCACGTTAATACTGGTGTTGGCACAACGATGCCTTACGCCGCCAACAAACAAACCGAAGCATTTAAAAAGACTTTTAACTTTGTTGATTTGGATGATGATATCTCGGTGAAGTTAGTGACTTACATCGATACGGCCGACAGAGCATTTAAGGCTGACAACATACAAATCCGAGTCAGAGAGCACGTAACTAAGCCTCGTAAAAGCAAGATTACAGTCAAGTTAAGAGCGCCTAACCCAGAGGCATTCGGTGAGCTAAGTAATTACAAGAAAGCTGAAATCGACTTTACCAAAGATAAGTCAGCTTACAGTGTTAGTTATGATATTCCCTACTCACCCGCTGATATTGATGTAAAAAATGTCGACATGGACGCTGTGTTTAAGGTGTTAAAAAGAAACGCTACGGCATGGGAAATTGTTGAACCCATCTATCAAGACCACAAGCAGCAATTAAAGCAGACTTTGGTGATGAGAACTCACGGCTGGGAAGGTAACTTAAAAGATCCTCGCTTTGATAACTTGGAAATAGATTTCCAATTGTGGACGCCTTATTACCGCAAGCCAAGGATCACTTTCACTGAGTTTTCATTCAAGGGTCACTCAAGTGATAAAACACACCTTGAACAAGCTTATAACTACCTCTCTGAGGAGGTAAAGAAAGTTAACTTACCAAGTGAGAATCAAGGCTCCAAGACCACTGCAACCTTTAAGATGTCAAAAGGGTTTAACTAAACCCTAAATCAGGCCAGATACGACTAAACCGCTCCCTTAGTAGTATCTGGTCTCCCCCTCGCGTCACCTACAAAGCCCTCTAATAACAATAAGGAGATCCCATGTTTGGTTTTTCTCGGCTCACTACGCTTCTTTCCCAGAGCGAATCAACAGAAACTAAAGTTTATCTCTTCTTCGATCAGGTAACCCTTTCACATCATAAATCCATGCAGATGTGGAAAAACTATTTAACCTATGGTCCTAAAAGTACTGAATTTGAAACAGCATTAGCAGAACTTCAAAGTATTGAGCACCATGCTGACCTGCTAAAAAGAGAGATTGAACAAACTCTATATCGTAAAACCCTAATCCCTGATTTACGCTCCGATGTCGCTTCCTTGATTGATTTAACCGACCGCCTAATCAACAAACAAGAAACCATTGGCTTACACCTAAAGATTGAACAGCCACTTATTCCTCAAGAGATAGAGAAAGAGCTACTTAATTTCCTCGCTATCGTAGGCGAAACCATAGACCACACACTGCTGTGCGCTAAAAGCTTTTTCACCGATCTACAGCGAGTGCAGGAGTATCATACCAAGGTCATTGCGTTCGAAAGTGAAGCCGATCGCTTGTGTACGCGAACCAAAGTACTTCTATTTGAAACCGAGCAACCTTTAGTCAACAAGATACAACTACGTTATTTCTGTGACCGCATCGATCAAGTGGCTAATTTGGCGGAAGATATCAGCGACCGTATTGCGATCTACACCCTTAAACGCGTTCAATAGGAGTTAAAGGTATGGATATCGCAATATGGATTTTTCTCTCTAGTGGTTTATTTCTCGGTTGGTCTTTAGGTGCCAATGATGCCGCCAACGTATTTGGCACAGCCGTTGGTTCAAAGATGGTCAAGTTCTCAACGGCTGCAGTTATCTGCTCTGTTATGGTTATTCTCGGTGCGGTGATCAGTGGAGCGGGCGCTTCACATACGCTAGGTGCCTTAGGCAAAGTATCAGCGCTTGGCGGCGCATTTACTGTCGCCCTCTCTGCGGCAACCACTGTGTACTTTATGACAAAGTCCGGTTTACCTGTCTCTACAGGGCAAGCCATTGTCGGTGCTATCATCGGCTGGAACTTATTTAGTGGTATGGAAACAGATCCTGACACACTAACAAAAATTTTAAGTACGTGGGTACTATGCCCAATACTCGCTGCAATTACTGCCGTTATCCTTTTCAAGTGTGTATCGGCCGCGATTAAACGCATCCGCCCTGGGCTATTTCAATTAGATAACTGGACCCGGATCGGGCTCATTGTCGCTGGAGCCTTTGGTTCATATAGCTTAGGAGCAAACAATATTGCCAATGTGATGGGGGTATTTGTACTGAGCACTCCTATCGATCCAATGGACCTGTTTGGCATCTCATTTAGCCCCTCGATGCAGCTGTTCTTTATTGGTTCGGTCGCTATCAGCATAGGTGTATTTACTTACTCAAAAAAAGTCATGCTCACCGTCGGTGACAACCTGATTGCAATGACCCCAATCACCGCTTGGGTCGTGGTTATGGCTCACTCTATCGTGCTATTTATTTTCTCGTCTCAAAGCTTGTCAAACGCTTTTGTCAGCATAGGTTTACCCGCGATTCCCCTAGTGCCAGTATCTAGCTCTCAAGCGGTTATAGGTGCGGTTATCGGTATCGCACTACTAAAACGTTTACCCATTCAGTGGAAAGTGCTTCTAAAAATTATTGTGGGCTGGATGATCACCCCAATCATGTCAGCAATTGCTTGTTTTATTGGGTTATTTATTATTCAGAACCTCTTTAATCAGGTTGTTATATAAGCTAAATTTAGCACTTCGAATACGAAATAAGCAGGAAGACTTATGAAGTTACGCCTTAGATTCAACATACTTCTTATACCAATGGTGGCAGCCGGTTTCATCGCAATCGCCTTTGCAACGATTCATATAAGCCTGAACGCCTTAGAACAAGCATCAACAAACACCATTAAAAGTAACGGTGCATTACTGCAAAAAAATATCGAAACCTGGGTAAGCAGTCAGCTCGCGACTATAAATGCATTATCAAATAGCCCGTTTATCTCTATGGCACTAGATGAGCCTTCACTTCGCCAAGCAGCCTCTGAACATTTACAAGCCATAGGTGAGCAGGTGGGGGCTCGTAACGTCGCACTACTTGATGGGCAACATATTGCCATTGCCGTAAGCAACCCTAAACGTTTAGGTAAAAGCTATTCAAAAATGAGTTATATAGCCCTAGCCAATAAAAATAGCCAAGCGGTCATATCGGACCCTGTAAGAAGTCGTGTTGATGGCAAGTTATTAGTCACCATTGCAGCAAAGGTTGCTCCTAACGGCTTAATTTTTATGAGCGTTCCCCTAGATAATTTCTATCGCGACCATGTCGATATCGGTAACATCGACAGTGACAGCAACTCGTTTATTTTATCGCGGGAATGCCAACTCATCGCACATAGAGCTGTAAACTCTCTTACAGAAGGCCAGCATAGTTTTACCAATTTATGTAAAACGAATAATCAGCTCATCGAATTTACAGAACAAGGAGAAAATTACTTAGGCTGGGTAAAACAGGATCCTGTTAGTGGCTGGAAAGTGATTAGTGCTGTGAAAGAGCAGGCTATTAAAGCGAATCAAAGCAAGTTGATCGTCATAAGCAGTATTGTTGCTATAGCGGCTATTATCATTATTTCGCTATTAATTTTTAAACTCGTCAACCTAATAACCCAAGGTCTAGGCACTGTCTCCACAGCCATTACCGATCTTTCAGTGGGGGATATTGAATTAAGCCATTTAGATCGCGGTGCCTGGCAGCGGTTACTCCACAGAAAAGATGAATTGGGTCACATTGCCAATGCGCTATCTAACTTAATCGATAATCAACGCCAGCAAGTCAATACGGCTGAAACCATCGCTCAAGGTGACCTCTCTTGCCAAGTCACATTAGCCGGAGAGAAAGACCTACTTGGGCATGCATTAACCAAAATGCTCAACCACCTTTCCACTCTCGTGCACTCTGTGAAAACCTGTTCTGATGCGATTCAGCAAACCTCTACTGCACTAAGCGCAGATGGCGCCTTGCTGTCAAAAGGCTCCAGTCATCAGCTAAGCCTAGTTTCATCTATGAGCTCGGCTCTACATGAAATTGAAAGCCAAACCCAAATCACCGCTGGCTCATCAGATAGTATGAATTCGCAAGGAGTCGAGACCCTCAAGCAAGCGAATGCTGGCCATGAACAGATGCAGTCACTACTTGTCTCACTCGAGAGCATTAATCATTCAGGCAGTGAAATCGCCAGTATCATGAATGAGATCACCAATATCGCCGAACAGACCAACTTAATCGCCCTTAATGCAGCAATTGAAGCCGCCCGAGCTGGTGAGTTTGGCCGCGGATTCTCTGTAGTCGCTGATGAAGTTCGTAGCCTAGCTAACCGCACTGCAACGGCGGCGTCTAGAACCATAAAGCTGGTCGATAACTCACTAGAAAAGATGTCACAAGGTAACGATATTGCAGAAAAAACCGAAGCAAAGTTCGATCATATTATGAGACAGATGAATGACTCAACTAGGCAGCTTGCTTCTATTGCCTCTGGCAGCAAAGAGCAAGCCGATGCCACCTCTGAGCTCACTCACAACCTCGCCCAGATAGAAGTAGTCAGCCTAGATTTAACTACAGTTTCAGATAAAGTCGCAGAGCAATCATCCCAGCTTAACCAGCTAAGCACACAACTCACTGATGACTGTAAAAAGTTTACCCTTTGAGACTAAAAGCCTCTAAAATTTAGCCGCGGCAAACCATGCTTAAGCAGCGTTTGCCGCAGGTTCGAGTTTGACCAACCAGCTTGCGTAATCTGTCTGTTTAGGAATACGCTTATCTGAGTGTCCCATCAACTGCGCAAGGGCATAGCTAAATTGATAGTACAAACCTGCGTCATCATATTGTTTGCCCGTATCGTCGCAGTTGATTTGAGCGCCGCGCAGATAGTTGGCAACCAGCTCTGCGCGGTTAAAGCCCTCGACGACGCCGACAGCTTTAATTAACTCATTATTCCATTGAATATACTCGCCATACACTTGCTTAAATGCAGCACGGTTGTCGTCAGTTACCTGCTCTAGCAGATTGTTATTGCTCATCTGTCATCACCCTATTAGTTTTATTAGACGCAATAATCATAGGGCTGGAACCCGTTCCAAAACGGGAGTTGAGCAAGGCTTTATTTAAAACAAGAAAATAACATTTATAAACTCAAAGCTAGATCTAATGTTTGAGCCTTTTACTACTTTAGGGGTGTTTTGGAACTCGTTCCAAACCCTGAGCAATCGCAAGATATCAAAAAACAAAGCCAATATAGCTCTGACTTAACACTATTTTATTTGATTTATGACCATCACTGAACTTTAGCGATTATTGAGCCTTGAACAGCACTTGCCATAACCTAAGCATGCGTTAAATCTTTGTAAGCAACAAGCTGATATTTCACCTCAAATCAGAGTGTTCACCAGCATTTGAGGATATTATTTTCCGCCTATTCACTTCTATGCCATCATTAGGATTGAGTGCATTAAACTATCAAATTATCACGTCACATTAAAAAGCGAATATCGCTGAGTATGACCCGCAAAGGACATTATGGAATTAGAAGAGATCTACCGCCAGGATCTAAGCCTATTGATAGCGCTGCAAATTCTGGTTGAAGAGCGCAGTGTCACCCAAGCAGCCAAACGCTTACATCTAAGTCAGTCGGCCACCAGCCGTATTCTGTCGCGCCTAAGAGAGATGCTCGACGATCCGCTATTTTCACGTGTCGGACAGCAATTAGTGCCCACTTCTTTTGCGCTTGAATGTTACCAGCAGCTACGTCAGCCAACCGGGCAACTCATAGAACTGCTGACTCCAAAAGCTTTTGTGCCCGAGGAGTGCCAGCAACAATTTTCAATCGCGGTGACAGATTACGCCATGCAGGCGTTAGTACCATTTATCCTGCCCGATATTTACCGAAAAGCACCACAGATCAGGTTAGAGATCGTGCCTGTACAACAAAAAGAGCTACAGGCACAGCTCAGTGTTAAAGGGGCTGACATGGCAATTTGTCGCGCCATTGGTCAAACTGGGAATCTGCAGCACACCTTTCTCGGGAAGGTCGGCGTCAGTTGTTTACTGTCTCCCAATCACCCACTGGCTAATAGCGATATCAGCTTAGAAGATTATCTGCATTATCCCCATGCCACGATTGCGATTAGCGACGGCGTAAAAGCCCTGCTCGATGAAGCCATTAGCCAATATCCTGCGCGTAAGGAGCTGCTTAGAACGCCACATTTAGATAGCGCTTTGGCGCTGCAATCAATCAACCCACTAATCATTACGTTACCTGAAGGCATGGCTGCGATTGCCGCCGAGCGTCATCGACTAAAAGTAAAGCCGCTGCCGTTTAAACTACAAAGCTTAGACTACAACCTATTTTGGCATTCTCGCTGCGAGCAAGATAAGGCACAGAAGTGGTTAAGAGATGAAATTATTAAGGCCACTCAACGCCTTTTATCCCAGACGCCACAAAATCTATAACGGTTTACAGATATAGCAAAAACAACAAGGCCGCTCATTACGTAATGAGCGGCCTTTATAGCAAACTTAAAGCGTTTACTAAGCCAATACTTCTTCCAACGCTTTCAAACACAACGCCACGTTTTCACGGCGTGCACCATAGCCCATCAAACCGATACGCCAAGCTTTACCCGCTAACGCACCAAGACCAGCACCAATCTCAAGATTGTAGTTTTCTAATAACTGCTTTCTAACCTTGGCATCATCAATATCTTGTGGAATATACACCGCATTTAATTGCGGTAAACGCTGCTCTTCTGCCACCACAAATTTAAGCCCTAAACGCTGTAGTCCGTGACGCAGCACTTGGTGCATATCGGCATGGCGCTGCCATGCAAGCTCAAGCCCTTCAACTGACAATAAGCGTAGCGATTCATGTAGCGCATAAAGCGCATTAACCGGGGCGGTATGGTGGTAGCTTCGCTTACCATCGCTAGACGCATCCCAATAACCCATTACCAAGGTTTGATCTAAAAACCAGCTTTGTACTGGTGTCTTACGTGCTTTTAACTTAGCCACTGCCGCAGGTGAAAATGACACCGGCGATAATCCAGGCACACAAGATAAGCACTTCTGAGAGCCTGAATAAATAGCATCTATGCCCCATTCATCAACAAGTAGCTCCACGCCGCCTAAAGAGGTAACCGCATCGACAATTGATAAGCAATTATGTTGTTTTGCCAGTGCGCATAAGGCTTTAGCATCTGATAATGCGCCCGTTGAAGTCTCAGCATGGACAAAGGCTAAGAACTTAGCATCAGGATTGGCCGCCAATGCACTGGCTACTTGGTCGGTATCAACCGCCTCACCCCACTCATTATCAACCACGACGGCCACGCCGCCAACGCGCTCAACATTCTGGCGCATACGATCGCCAAACACACCGTTGCGACAAACTATCACTTTCTCGCCGGGCTCAACCAGATTAACAAAGCACGTTTCCATGCCAGCGCTACCTGGCGCAGAGACAGCTAGAGTCATCTCATTTTCAGTCTGAAAAGCATATTGAATAAGCGCTTTAAGCTCATCCATCATCTCGACAAATAGCGGGTCTAAGTGGCCGATTGTTGGCTTAGATTGAGCAGCGAGCACCTCAGGATATACATCTGAAGGTCCAGGCCCCATCAAGGTTCGACGTGGCGGACTAAAAGGCTCGATAAAAGGTGCAGGTAACATGATATTTCCTCTAAAACTAGGCGCATTGATAAGGTTAAGGTTTGACTGCTGCCATGCTGCTATAACGACAAATATCGCCAAGCCCCTACGTGTTAGTCAGTCTTTAGTGAAATATTATTATTGTGGTTTTATCTCATACCATTATGTAATAGCAATCGGTATGCGTCAGTATAAAAAACCGACGCGAGCCATACTACAAAAAAAGCCCAGAAAATATCAAGTCGATAGCTGATAAAGATTGTATCGACTTGAGTCAAAAAAATAAGGATAGGCTCAAGATAGCTTAATAAAAAAGGCAGCATAGAAACGCTATGCTGCCTTTACTGCCTACTTATTACGGACGTATGTCGCTAACTTCCGTTACAGATTAAGTTCTACTGGCTGCGGTTATCTAAAAACAGCTGATAAGCCGGGCTATCAGTCTCTTCCTGATAGACAAAACCTAACTCTGTTAAGAACTGTTGAAAAGCCAAAGCATCACTTTCTGGCACTTCAAAGCCCGCTAACACACGACCATAAGCGGCGCCATGGTTACGATAATGAAATAAGCTGATATTCCACTTACTCTGCAAGGTAGTTAAAAACTTAAACAGGGCGCCTGGATGCTCAGGGAACTCAAAGCTAAACAAACGCTCTTCTAACGGCTCTGGTGGATGCCCCCCCACCATATAACGCACATGCAGCTTGGCGGTTTCGTCTTGCGACAAGTCTTTGACTTCAAAGCCTTCAGACTCAAGATTAGCGATAATTTCATCCAGTTCAGTTTGCCCTTGAGTCAGACGAATGCCGGCAAACACCACAGCTTTATCACGACTGCTAAAACGGTAGTTAAACTCGGTCATGGCTCGCTTGCCTAGCAGCTCACAAAAACGCAGGAACACACCGGGTCGTTCAGGCACTTTAACGGCCAAAATCGCCTCTTTCTGCTCGCCGAGTTCACAGCGCTCAGACACATAACGTAGACTATGAAAATTGACGTTAGCGCCACTTAAAATCGCGCCCACTTTCTCGCCCTTACCTGTGCTACCCATGTACTTTTTCAGCCCAGCAAGCGACAGTGCCCCCGACGGCTCGGCAATCGCGCGCGTATCTTCGAAGATATCTTTCACCGCGGCGCAGATCTCATCTGAGCTCACGGTGATCACATCATCGACATACTCTCGAGCTAATCTAAACGGCTCGGCGCCAATTTGTTTAACCGCCACACCATCAGCAAATAGGCCAACTTGAGGTAATATTACCCGCTCATCAGCCTCAAGTGCCGCTTTTAAACAGGCTGAATCTTCTGGCTCAACGCCGATAATTTTCACCTGTGGCATCACCGCCTTGTAGTAAGCGGCAACCCCTGCAATCAGGCCACCACCGCCAACAGGCACAAACACCACCTCAAGATCGCGCTGCTGCTGCAACATCTCTTGTGCCACCGTGCCTTGACCAGCGATAACTGCTTCATCATCAAAAGGCGCGACATAGACTCGCCCCTCATTCTTCGCCAAGTCCTGTGCATAAGCATTGGCCTGATCGAATGCTTGACCATGGAGCACCACCTCACCGCCTAAACGCCTAACCGCATCCACCTTAATATCGGGCGTTGTTTCTGGCATCACGATAACCGCGCTTATTCCACGTGCGGCCGCCGACATCGCCACGCCTTGAGCATGGTTACCCGCAGAGGCACACACCACGCCACGCTCGCACTCATCTTTAGTTAACTCGGCAATCTTATTGTAAGCACCGCGAAGCTTAAAAGAGTGCACCGGCTGCAGATCTTCACGCTTTAAAAAAACCTGACATCCCAGACGCGCCGATAGCTTATTTAAGCTCGATAGGGGGGTGACTTTTGCCACATCATAAACCGATGACAGCAAAATTTTCTGCAAATAATAATGGGCTAAATCCAGTTGCGATTGTGATGCTAGAGCCAACATAAACGACCTCTTCTCTTAATCCAGTGAAATTGATTACACCAATTTACTGGTATCGCGCACCGCGCCCTTATCGGCGCTGGTTGCGAGTAATGCATAGGCTTTAAGCGCCATCGATACTTGCCTTACACGGCCAAGTGGCTTCCACGCATCCGCGCCTAATGCTTCCATTGCTGTACGGCGCGCAGCGAGTTCTACATCACTTATTGCCAGCTTGATTGAGCGAGCAGGAATATCAATCTCAATGCGATCGCCTGTTTGTACTAGAGCAATAGTGCCACCAGCTGCCGCTTCGGGAGAGACATGGCCGATAGATAAACCCGAAGTGCCACCCGAGAAACGGCCGTCGGTGATCAGCGCACATTGAGTGCCTAAGCCGCGTGATTTTAAGTAACTGGTTGGATAGAGCATCTCTTGCATGCCGGGGCCGCCTTTAGGGCCTTCGTAACGGATCACCACTACATCACCCGCAACCACTTCACCACCTAAGATCCCGGCAACCGCGTCATCTTGACTCTCGTAAACCCGAGCACTACCGATAAAGGTATGGTTTTCAACTTCAACACCCGCGGTCTTAACAATACAACCATCAAGGGCGACGTTGCCCGCTAATACGGCGAGGCCACCTTCTTGGCTAAAGGCAAACTCACGACTACGAATACAGCCTTCTTTGCGGTCATCATCCACACTGTCCCAGCGGCAATCTTGACTAAAGGCTTTTGTGGTTGGAATGCCTGCAGGGCCCGCCGAAAAGAACTTACGTACTGCGGCGTCATCACTTTGAGCAATATCATATTTAGCCAATACCGCCGCAAGGTTTTCGCCAGCAACATGGTAGGCGTCATTATGTAATAAACCCGCTCGGTCAAGCTCACCCAAAATACCCATTACCCCGCCCGCGCGGTGTACATCTTCCATATGGTATTTAGGCGTTGCCGGAGCCACTTTACAAAGATGGGGCACTAGGCGAGACAAACGGTCGATATCCGCCATGGTAAAATCGACTTCAGCTTCATGCGCCGCCGCCAATAAATGCAGTACGGTATTGCTTGAGCCACCCATGGCGATATCAAGCGTCATGGCATTTTCAAATGCGTTAAAGTTCGCTATGTTGCGCGGCAGTGCCGACTCATCATCATGCTTATAATAACGAGTCGCTAAATCCATAATACGGCGACCCGCCTCAAGGAATAGCTCGCGGCGATCGGCATGGGTAGCAAGCATTGAACCATTGCCTGGCAATGACAAGCCTAGCGCTTCGGTTAGGCAGTTCATTGAGTTAGCGGTAAACATGCCCGAGCATGAGCCACACGTTGGACACGCGCTGCGCTCAATCTGTTCACTATCAGCATCCGATACGCGAGAGTCAGCACCAGCAACCATGGCATCGACCAGATCCAACTTAATTATCTTGTCAGACAATTTAGTTTTACCCGCTTCCATCGGTCCGCCAGAGACAAATATCACCGGGATATTCAGTCTGAGTGATGCCATCAGCATGCCAGGGGTGATCTTGTCACAGTTTGAGATACACACTAATGCGTCGGCGCAGTGAGCATTAACCATATACTCCACGCTATCGGCGATCAGCTCACGCGAAGGCAAGCTGTACAGCATGCCGCCGTGCCCCATCGCAATACCGTCATCGACTGCGATGGTATTAAATTCTTTAGCAATGCCGCCCGCTTCCTCAATTGCGCCCGCAACCAAGGAGCCCATATCTTTTAGGTGCACATGGCCGGGTACAAACTGAGTAAATGAGTTAGAGATAGCGATAATCGGCTTACCGAAGTCGTTATCTTTAACACCCGTTGCGCGCCATAATGCACGTGCGCCCGCCATATTACGGCCTTCGGTACTGGTTGCTGAACGTAGTTTTGGCATTACTTTATCCTTTTTTAAAGAAGGGTTGAGGTCCTAGGTCCTAGGCCCTAAAAAATCTGTCTCACCTTCAATTTTCTAATTCGTTAACCTGAGATATCGTTCTCAGCTTTTGTGTTTCGTCTAAGCTTTTCCGGCTCTTTACCGTCTTGGCTTGTCCGGCCTTTCCGAACGCGGTTCATCTTAGCTTATGCTTTCCTAGGACCTTTCTTGGCTTTTCCTAGCACCTAGGTTCTAGGTTCTGCTTTTCCATTTTCCATTTTCCATTTTCCGTCAGTGAGCCTGCGAACGTTCCGCTATCCGTCAGCGCAGCGTTCGTCTTAGCCTGTGCTTTCCTAGGACCTTTCTTAGCTTTTCCTAGCACCTAGGGCCTGCTTTTAACCTTCTAAAGTCTCCAACCAACCCCATTTATCTTCGGTTTCCCCGCTGAATAAGCCAAAGAAGCTCTGCTGGATCTCTTTAGTGATCTCGCCGCGCTTGCCACTGCCGACTTCGATGCGATCGACACTACGTACAGGAACAATTTCGGCCGCTGTGCCTGTCATAAAGATCTCATCGGCAAGATAGAGAAACTCGCGTGACATCTGCTCTTCAACCACTTGATAACCTTTATCTCGTGCAAGAGTAATAATGCTGTCCCGAGTCAGTCCCATCAGAATAGCGGCTGTTGCCGGTGGTGTGTAGATCTTGTTCTTTTTAATGACAAAAATATTCGCCCCGGCCGCTTCACTGACTAAACCGTTTGTATCGAGCGCTATGCCTTCATCAAAACCGTTGCGTTTAGCCTCAGTAGAGATCTGTAGCGAAGAAAGATAATTCCCGCCCGCTTTGGCTCCAGTTGGAATGGTGTTAGGCGCTAAACGGTTCCAAGAGGTCACGGCTACATCCACCCCCGCATCCATGCTGTCTTCACCTAAATACGCACCCCACGGAAATGCGGCTACTAACAAGTCGCACTGAGCATCAGTAGGTGGCGTGATCCCCATACCGACATCGCCATAAAAGGCCAAGGGGCGGATGTATGCACTTTTTAAACCATTGCCCAATGTAGCGTCTCGACATGCCTGCATGACATCATCGAAGCTATAGGGAATAGGCATACGGTAAATCTTGGCAGAATCAAATAGACGCTGAACATGCTCTGTTAAACGAAACCCTGCAGGCCCCCGCTGAGTATCGTAAACACGAATGCCTTCAAATACTGACGTGCCATAGTGCAGCGCGTGAGACATGACATGAACCTTAGCATCACCCCAAGGCATCATTGCACCATTGAACCAAATTAACTCTGCTGTTTTAGCGGCCATATTCTCACCCTTTATCTTGTGCAAATGCTTCTGCGGTGTTGCTTACCAGCACTTGGCAATCAATCACATCAATAAGCTTATTTAGTTGGTTGGTTAGCAAACCGATTTCGCGCTCACTTTCCACCAGCATGTCGATGCTGGCACTGTTATTACTATTGAGCTGCATGCTGAGGTTAGCGACTTTAAATCCGCGATGGCGAGCTACGCGTAGCACGCGCTCTAACACTTCTGGTCTTTGCTGCACGTTTAACGCTAATGAGTAGTTGTTCATATTTAGGCTCTCCATCTGGCTTTATCGCTCATGCTTTAATGCTCATGCTTTAATGCTCATGCTTTAATACTAATTGTGTGTCAAAATCGCCGTGTCTTGCTGTTAAGTTTGCTTATCCATCTCTTCCATCATGTCTTGGTTTGACGCCCCTGGCGGTACTAACGGCCATACGTTATGGGCATCATCTATCGATACGTGCAGTAAAAAAGGGCCTTCACTATTGAGCAGTTCATCGAGCCCAGCTTCAACTTCACAGGTTTTGGTAATGTTACGTCCCGGGATATCGAATGCCGACGCCATCTTGACGAAATCGGGGTTATCAGACAGATCGGTTTCACTGTAACGCTCTTCAAAAAACAGCTGCTGCCACTGCTTAACCATGCCAAGCTTTTGGTTATCAACAAGTAAGATTTTAACCGGTAGACGCTTACGCTTGATGGTGGTCAGCTCTTGTACATTCATCATAAAAGAACCATCACCCGAAACCGCAACCACCATAGCGTCGGGGCGGGCAACTTTAGCGCCAATCGCTGCAGGTAAGCCAAAGCCCATAGTGCCAAGGCCTGCACTTGATAGGTGATCTTCGGGGCGATTAAAGAACATATGCTGCGCTACCCACATCTGATGCTGGCCTACATCACAGGACACCACACTGTCTTGTGGCAACTTTTGCGCTAGGCGATTGAGCATGGCAGGCGCGTAAATAAGCTCACCCGGGCGGTCATAACGCCATTGGTGCTTATGCTTCATCTGTGCAACCTTGGCTTGCCATGGGGCAAACTGCTCACCTAGGTTTTGAGTTAGCGCTGGCAGGATTTGGCGCAAATCACCCGCGATGGCCACTTCAGGTAGACGTAGTTTGCCAAGCTCAGCGGCGTCGATATCCAGATGGATCACCTTGGCATTTTCAGCAAAGCTGGCTAAGCGCCCAGTCACTCTATCGTCAAAACGAGCGCCAACCACAATCAATAAATCACACTCTTGCACCGCTAAATTAGCCGCTTTAGAACCGTGCATACCCAGCATGCCCAAATAACCTGATGTATTTGGATTAATAGCGCCTAACCCCTTTAGGGTGGCAACCGATGGAATACCGGTCACTTTGATAAAATCACGTAACTGCTCAACCGCGCTGGCCATACCTACGCCGCCACCCACATACAACATCGGCTGACGAGCTTGCTCAATCAGCAGGTTTGCCTCATTAAGCTGTTCGGCGGTGTGCTCAGGCTCAACGCTAACCGCTTGCAATGGCGCCTTATATTCAAGCATGGCAATTTGCACATCTTTAGGGATATCAACTAATACGGGGCCAGGGCGACCAGAAGCAGCAATTTCAAACGCTTTGTACAGAGTAGGAACAAGCTCATCGACATGGGTCACCATAAAGCTGTGCTTAGTGCACGACAGTGACATACCTAGCACGTCAATCTCTTGAAAGGCATCAGTGCCGATTACGCTAGTAGATACTTGGCCGGTGATAGCAACAACAGGAACTGAATCTAATAAGGCATCAGCCAATGAGGTCACAAGGTTGGTTGCGCCGGGGCCCGATGTAGCAAAACAAACTCCAGTTTTACCGCTTGCTCTAGCGTAACCTACCGCTGCAAATGCTGCGCCTTGCTCATGACGACTAAGAAGATGCTCTACCGAGCTACCATAGAGCGCATCGTAGATAGGCATAATCGCCCCACCAGGATAGCCAAACACAGTGGTAACGCCGTGTGCTGCAATCGCCTTTATGACGGCATCTGCGCCTCGTATCATCTGCCCCGATTCCATTTGACTATGATCCATCTGCTTGTGCTCCATCGGCCCTTGTTCCATATATCAGCGCTCCACTACAATTAACTTTTTATTAAGGACTTAGATAGAAGCTTTACCTTACCTAAGCCCTTAAACGAAAAAACCCCCGTTCCTTGCGGAGCGGGGGTTTTTGCAATCTTAAACCTAGGTTAGGTGTGTCGATTCAATATGCGCAGCCCCCACTGTGATTTAATAATCACGACGGTAATAATCACAATAATCAGCTGGGCAGCTTGTTTAAACATATTCGACTGGGTTCCTAATCTGGGACTTTGCTTAAATTCGGTGTCGTCTAAAAATCGACTATTAAGAAATACCACAAAGCCTATAAAAAACACAATAAAAACTTGTTAACATCAAAATTTATCATCTTGTGCAAGCGGTCTAGTCCGCCAACCTCAGTAGACATTTGATGCTCTGCCTGACTTAATTACTGTCACTAAGTTGTTAATCGTTAATGATTTGTCGATATAACTTTTTATCTGAAATTCCGTTTAAGACACCGAGAGTCTGCACAAATCGATGCGTAGACTCTTGGTTAGAAAGCGATTAGCTTTCTTCTACAATGCGCTTCATTTCAGTCATGTAACCGCGAAGCTCAGCGCCGATATCTTCAACTGCAGTGCCGCGAATAGCCGCATTAACTTCGATGAGTCGCTGGTTATCAACGCCGTTGCTGCTGTCTTGTAAACCGCCACCCAAGTACTCAGCAGACATGCTTGCAACATAGTCTTTTAGTAGTGGTAATGCCGCATGGTTAAATAGGTAACAACCGTACTCAGCCGTATCTGAAATCACTACGTTCATCTCATACAAACGCTTACGTGCAATCGTGTTGGCGATAAGTGGCGTTTCATGTAGAGACTCGTAATAAGCCGACTCTTCAACGATACCAGCCGCAACCATGGTATCAAATGCGAGTTCTACACCCGCTTTGATCATAGCGACCAAGAAGATACCTTTATCGAAATAAGCCTGCTCGTCGATATGCTCGTCACACGTCGGTGCATTCTCAAAGCCAGTGTCGTTAGTTTCGCTGCGCCACTTAAGTAGGTTGGCATCATCGTTAGCCCAGTCGGCCATCATAGTTTTAGAAAATTCACCGCCGATGATGTCGTCCATATGCTTTTCAAACAATGGCTTAAGAATAACCTTTAACTCTTCGGCCATATCAAAGGCTTTGATTTTAGCTGGGTTTGATAGTCGGTCCATCATGTTAGTGATGCCACCATGCTTCAGCGCTTCAGTGGTGGTTTCCCAGCCTTGCTGAATAAGCTTGGCCGCGTAACCAGGCTCAATGCCGTCGGCAACCATCTTTTCATAACCTAAGATGGCGCCCGTTTGTAGCATGCCGCAAAGAATGGTTTGCTCACCCATCAAATCAGACTTAACTTCAGCGATGAAAGAGGAGTGTAGAACGCCGGCGCGATCGCCACCGGTTGCACTTGCGTAAGCCTTCGCAGTATCAAAACCTTCACCCTTAGGATCGTTTTCTGGGTGAACTGCAATCAGTGTTGGTACACCAAAGCCACGCTTGTATTCTTCACGTACTTCAGTACCAGGGCACTTAGGTGCAACCATGATGACGGTAATATCTGAACGAACCTGCATTCCCTCTTCAACGATGTTGAAACCGTGAGAATAAGATAAGGTTGCGCCCTGCTTCATCAACGGCATAACCGTGTTAACGGCGTTAGTGTGCTGCTTATCTGGCGTTAGGTTTAACACCAAATCCGCATCAGGAATCAGCTCTTCGATAGTACCGACACGGAAACCGTTGCCCGTCGCTTTTTGGTAAGACTCACGCTTCTCGCTAATCGCTTGCTCACGTAATGCAAAAGAGATGTTTAGACCAGAGTCACGCATATTCAAGCCTTGGTTAAGACCTTGAGCCCCACAACCAAGAATGACGATGTTCCAACCCTGAATAAAGTTACAGCCTTCGCTAAACTCACTACGATCCATAAAGCGGCATTGTGCCAGCTGCTGTAATTGTTGACGCAAATTCAGAGAGTTAAAATAGTTAGCCATCTGATATACCACCTTGATTCTGGATAGTTAAACGGGCTGACTCAATAGCGAGTCACGCTGTGATTGAATTCACTATAGCGCAAGCATCTTATTGCTTAAAATGATATATTCGAAACATCACGTTGCGTTTTGTGCAATATGACTAGGGTCATCATTGTTAATATAAACCTGAGCAATACCCACCAAGTAAATTGGACTATCGGAGAGATCACTTTGGATATTCGTACTATCAAGCTCTATCTACATCTCGCCAATAGTTTGCACTTTGCTAGAACCGCCCAAGCGATGCATGTAAGCCCATCGACCTTAAGCCGTGCGATGCAAAGGTTAGAAGAGGAGGTCGGCGCGCAGCTGTTTCAACGCGATAACCGTAGTGTGACGCTCACCAATGCTGGAGTGGAATATCGACACTTTGCCGAGTTAACCTTAGATCAGTGGGCAAAGCTTAAAATTAAAATAGATCCTAAGCAGGATATCCTCAGAGGTAAACTCAATCTATATTGCTCGGTAACGGCCGCTTATAGTCACCTGCCGGGATTACTCGATCGGTTTAGACGTGAGCACCCACAAGTTGAGATAGCCCTTACCACAGGAGATGCTGCCAATGCGGTTAATGAGGTGCGCAACAACCGCGCCGATATCGCCATCGCCGCCCTGCCCGATCCGTTTCCCGAAAACCTGCACTTTGCCAAGATAGACGATGTGCCGCTGTCGATTATCGCACCGACCTTTAGGTGCCAAGTACAAAAACTATTAACCGAATCTTATATCCCTTGGGACAGGCTGCCCTTTATCGTGCCAGAACATGGGCCTGGTCGAAAACGTATCGATAACTGGTTTAAGTCATTGGGGTTAATTCCCAATATCTATGCTCAGGTATCGGGGCAAGAGGCGATCGCCTCTATGGTGGCGCTCGGCTGTGGCGTGAGTATTACGCCAGAGGTGGTGATCAACAATAGCCCAGTCAGAGACCGCATTCAGTTACTGACCTCGCCTATTGATATTCCGCCCTTTGAGCTAGGCTGCTGTTGTAAGAGTAAGCGGCTCGATGAACCGGTAATAGCAGCCTTTCTGCAAGCGATATAACCGAGTACGCCATTGATATTAGAGTCATACGCCATCCATATCTGCTCATATTGAATTAGGTTGCTGTTGTAAGAGTAAACGCTTACAACAGCCACTGATTAAGTCATGTAGGCAAGTTAAGCCCAAACCTGATTCAAAACAAAAAACTAAGGCTCCAACACAAACGGGGTTCTTTGCGTTAACAGCCAAAAACCACGAAGCGCTCACTTCGTTTGCTACACAGAGGACACGAAGAAAAGCAAAAGCTCGGCATTGCTCTTCTCCGTGCTCTTCGTGTTCTCCGTGGTTCATTCTTGTCTTTCGAAGTCTGTAATGGTTATCAAATTTTCTCTGAGTAACGGCATTAAGTGATCGGCATTGCCACTTATTGAGGCTTTCCTGCGAGCGATATATGCTTTAAAAAGAAAGCTGTTCGCTACTCACACTTTTTGTATGGGCCTGTACGCCATCAATAATTAAGTTACGCAGCCAGCTATGGCTCGGGTCGAGGTTAAAGTGTTTATGCCAAACTAACACATAGGCACCGGGCTCAACATGCACAGGCACATCGAGGCAGACCAAGTCATAATTAACCATCATCTGCTGGATATATTTTCGCGGCGCACACAAGATCAGATCGCTGTTTTCGCATAAATCCATTGCGCAATTAAAGTCGGTCATATTGACCGCTATATCACGCTGCAAGTGATCTAAACGTAATACGTCATCGAGCAGCCAATGCTCCAAACCACCAAAAGCTACCTGCAGATGACGGTATTTGAGAAAAGTCTCTAAGTTCCATGGCTCTTTTAGCGCAGGGTGATCGCGTCTTAACAAACACACTGGGTAGTCACGAATAAGCTCTGCCGCGCCTAACTCCTCCGGCAAGTTATTCATATGCAGCAAAGAACGTTTATCCCACTCACGGCAGATAATGCCCATATCAATTTCACAGCGTAATAACTGTTCCATACTAGAATGCGACCAAGTATGGCCATTAATGCTCACCTGCGGCGCTTGTTTTAGCAGCTTTGGCATAAAATAGGGGTAAGTCAGTGAGTAAGCTGTTTCGACGATATGCATACGAAAACGACGCTGACTCTCGGCGGGTTCAAAGGTGCTAGGACGAGTAAATTGATCCAGTTTTTGCAGCACGCTCCGTAGCTCTGGCGCTAATTGCAGTGCCCGAGGCGTGGCCTTTAAGCCATAAGCTGTTCGCTCAAATAATTGATCATCAAAAGTTTCACGTAGCTTACTCAACTGCTTACTGACCGCAGATTGACTCAAGTGTAGCCGTGAGGCCGCCGCAGTCACACTCTGCTCTTCGAGCAGCACTTCTAACACTCTGAGTAAATTGAAGTCCAGCTGTTTCACAATCAACCTTCTAGGGATAGCCTAAGTTATATCTCACTATAATAAAGAGTTTGCAAATTTACGCTATGGGTATTCATTCGAATAAAAGCGAGACTTGCCAACTATCACCAATCAATATAATGGCTGTCGGTATAAGCATGGAGCCAGCTCGGAGTTATCTGGAAGGGAAGAAGATTCAAACAAACTGTTATGTCGCTTTTGTATTTGTATTTGTATTTGTATTTGTCAAAATTGGAGCCACAAGCCTATAAATACCCAATGCCGTGCATCTAACATCAGCCACTCGGTGGCTGCCGTCTGCTATTACGGCATTTAAATTTACAAATGCCGTAATAGCAGACTGGACCAACAAGGCTACATATTGAAGTTTCGAATGGTATCGGATAATTCAGTGGTGCTGTTTTCAACTTCTTGGTTGAGTGTATTGGTGACGGTAATAAGATCATAAGATTCTGACACCTTACAATTCACCATCTGTACATTGGTGTTCACTTCATTACACACGTAGACCTGCTCTTCAATCGCCACGGCAATCTGCTGGTTACGCTCAACAATGCCCTCTATAAGTTCCTCTAACTCACCAATTTTGGCCAGTGATGTATTGATAATACTCACTGTTTTACTCGACTTGTCATTACCGATTTCTAGAGACTTAACCGCAACTTGGCTATTATCTTGGATCTGTTCGATCGCAGTTTGAATTTCTGTTGTTGCCACCTGAGTCCGCTGCGCCAAGGTACGCACCTCATCTGATACCACAGCAAAACCACGGCCTGAATCGCCCGCTCGGGCCGCTTCAATCGCGGCATTTAATGCTAATAAATTGGTCTGTTCAGCAATGCTATTAATCACATCGATTACTGAACTTATCTGTTGAGTCTGCTTATCGAGTGATACAACAGTATTTGATATCGAAGCCAGCTCTTCGACCAGCTCCAACATCGACTTATTCACCTGATTAATACAATCCAAGTTATCCGACATGGTGCTCTGAGTCTTCATCGTGGCTTCGGCTGTGCCCTGTGCATTCTGGGAAATTTCAGTCGAGGCTGCTTGCATCTCATTCACCGCAGTGGCGACCATTTCAATCTCTGTTTTCTGCGTATTCAAGTGCTCTGTCACTTTATGATTATTCTGTGTCGCTAATTTTGCATTATCTGAGGTTTTGTCGCAGGCCTCCATTACAGAGATATTGACTCGACCAATGAGTGCCTTAACATGCTGCTGGCGCATTTTCATTGCTAACTCAATCTCAGAAAAATCATTAACCTTACCGGTATAAATCAATTCCATAAGCGGGTTGTTAAAATCTTTACGCGCTTCCTTGGCGAGTCGTTCTAGGGGGCGAGTTAATAAGTAGCTGGTTAATGTTGCGAGTACAAAGAATGCAGCAATGGTCAGTTCGGTACTTTGGGTGAACATAGCAACGGCGTATGCAATAAGCGCGGCAATCACATAACAAAAAGCGCTGCGCTGCCAAAGCCTTGTTCGCAAACCCATGCTTAAACGAAATGGTTTTTTATCATTTGATAATTGCTTATATATCGACTCTGCTCTGGTGACATGAATTCGCTCAGGTTTAAAGCGAACCGATTGTAACTCAACAATTTCGCCATTATTTTTTATCGGTGAAGCAAATGCATCCACCCAGTAATAACCGCCACCTTTTCGACGGTTCTTCACCATTCCCATCCAGTGCTTGCCTGATTGAAGATGGCCCCATAAGTCTTTAAATGCTGCTTTAGGCATATCTGGATGACGAACCACGTTATGAGGTAACCCGTTAAGCTCATTAGGTTCAAAACCCGCAACTTCAGCAAAATGAGGACTGGCGTATTTGATATGACTAGAAGGCGTGGTAATGGAAATTAAATTGTAATTAGCGGGATACTGGTACTCTTCATCCATAATATAATCCTTTATGTAATGGCCTAAAAACTCTCCGCTTCAGTGTAGTACTTATATTTACATTAGATAAAACAAATATGTTTATTTATTTTCAGTTGCATTATTGGGGGCTATTTTGTGCACGCTGGCAGGCTTATGATAACAAGCGGCAAAGTTCTTGAAAGCAAGCTTCTTGAAGAAGAGACAGCACAGCGAATAACGCGTTTTAGGTCAATATATTCAGCCCTTTTCTCCTCGCAAAAGCAGATACAAAAATGCCCTCCATAGAAGGAGGGCATTTTCATCGGCTAATCTAGTATCAAATCTACACTAGCCTACAGGACTCTTTTCACTAAGTGTTTTCAAAGGACAGTTTGTTAACTTCCGTTGCAAACATAATCCGAGGCAAGAAAACGATTAGTCGTTATCTGCTTCAATTTCACGTGCGATGTTTTGACCGTTAATCACCACACCTTCAACTTCGATGCGTTGCTGGTTAATCGTGTCTAGCTTAATACCATCTTCAAATACTGTTTTAGCATCAACGAAGACTGTCATGCCGTTAATCACAAAGCTCTGAGTACTAGAATCAAACACAGAAGCTTGACCTTCTTGTTCAAACTCTTTCCAGTTACCAGTGTTATCGTTACCCGTTGAGCTATCATCATCGAACTCAACTTCAGTTGCCACTTGCTGCGTGCCTTGCTTAACAGAGGTGACTTCAACTAAAGCACCTTGTACCAGCTTTGACTTTGGACCATCTTCAAACTTAGTTTGAGCATTAACAACAAAGCGACCTTGATAGTTAAGTTCAAACGCAGTTTGCTGTGCGTCAACCCAAGTCACGATACCTTCAACTTCAGTGTCGTTAGCGAGTTCGCTATAATCTTCAACTTCAACGCTAGTCGCATTAAACTCGCCATTACCTAGAGAGCCTTCAACTTCAACCCACTGGCCATTAGCTAGTGTCGCATTGTCTTCGATTTGTGCACCGGTATAAACAACTGTGATACCAGCACCAAGTTTAAAGGTTTCATTATTCACATCTAAGCTAGATAAACGACCTTCCACTTCATAGTGGTTTACTAGGTCATCGTTTTCAAACTTAACGACTGAAAGCACTTTGTAACCGGCATCAGCTGTTGGTAATGACGACACCATTACCCAGTCACCCACTTGAATTTCGTTAGATAACTTATAAGTCAACGTCATACCGTTAACAGCAAATGTACCCGCAGCAGGGTCGATTGCTGTCACTTTACCAGTAATAGTTGGCTCAAGACTTACTTGAACAGCAGCCGCTTTTTGTGCGCCGCCAATCTGCACCATCATGTTAGGCTGCAAATTGTTAATATTTAGTTTAACGTCACCGTAAGATACGCCAGCAACATCATAGCTATAACCGTTTACAACAACTTTGTTTTGCGCTGCATCGACTGTATCAATCGTGCCTTTAACCGCTGTCGGAGCTGTCGGTACAGTAGGTATGCTACCACCACCATTACCGTTATCACCGCTATTGTCAGAAGAACTATCGCTTCCACCACCACAAGCAGTTAAAATCAGAGCAATTGTTGAAACTAAAGCTATTTTCTTCATCTAAATACCCTTATTTTGTAAGATGATTATCAAATATGGCCGTATGTTAAAACTTGAACCGTGAAGCGATCGTGAAGAAAAGAAAAATAATTTATGAAAGTGCTAATTGTTGATGACAGCCATAACCTAAGTGAAACCATCGCCGACTACTTGGAACTTGAGGGCATGGTGATTGACTGTGCCTATCACGGTGAAGCGGCAATCAATTTACTCTCTGAAAATAGTTACGATGTGATTATTATGGATATCATGATGCCAAAACTTGATGGCATCAGCGCAGTGCGCAAACTACGCGAAGACCTGTATTGCAACACGCCCATTTTATTTTTAACCGCCAAAGACAGTCTTGAGGATAAAATCGCCGCATTTAAAGCCGGTGGAGATGACTACCTGCTTAAACCTTTTGCCATGGAGGAGCTCAGCCTGCGCCTGCATGCCCTGAGTAACCGCGGCCCAAGGCAAGATATCGGCACACTGTCATTTGCTGATATCAATATTAACACCCAAACTAATATGGTTACCCGCGCAGAACTGCCCATTAAACTGAGTCGTATTCAGCTGAAGATATTAAAAGTGCTGATCAAACGCGCGCCGAGTGTTGTTAGCCGCCAAGATGTCAGCGATGCGGTTTGGGGAGATGAATCACCACCGAGTGATGCACTGCGTAGCCATATTTACGGTCTAAGAACAGCCCTTAATAAAGGCTTCGAACAATCACGATTAGAGACAATACATGGACAAGGTTACCGCCTTAAAGCATAAGCAGTTCCCTAGCATCTACCGAAAGATCCGTTGGAGTTTCGGTTTGATGACCTTTACCATGTTCAGCTTGTTTTGGTCGGTGATTTACATCGCTGAGAATCAAATTGAAATTATCAGCTTACACCACTGGTTAGATACTGAAGCCTCACGCTATAGTCGTAACTATCAAGCTCACGGCGAACAAGCAACGCTACCCAGTGATACCGAGTTCACAACCTATTGGAGTGAAAAGTCGATTCCTGAGTGGCTAAAAGCCTACCAAAAACCTGGCTTTTATGAACACCAACTGGGAAAGGAAGATAAACACTTTATTGTTAAGCCCCACCCGTCAAACAAGGGGTTAATGTACATACTGTTTCAAGATGACGCCGATGACTACCTTGATGACTATGAAGAACATCTACACGAATACATCATATTTCTTGGTCTGATAATCGGATTGTTTATGACTGTGTATAGCCTGTACTTTATTCGTACGCTGTCAAAACCGTTGACCATTATTGAACGAAAGATCAGCCAGATGTCACCCGACGATCCGCCTTTTGGTGTTGACACCAAATTTGTCGAAACCCGTAATATCGAGCAGACGCTGTTAGATAGTCGCAATGATATCAACGGCTTCTTTCAGCGTGAAAAAGAGTTCAGCCACTTTGCCTCCCATGAGCTAAGAACCCCGATTACGGTGATAAAAGGCTCAGCTGAGTTGTTGGCAAAAATCCCCGACCAGCACCCGCTAGCGGTCAATGCAGTTAAGCGGCTACAGCGAGCCAGTGACGAGATGCAGGTGCTCACCGAAACCTTTTTATTATTGGGTAAGGAGTCGATTAGCCAACGCTATTTTGCAGATGTCAGTCTAGAGGCTGCACTAGGTAACCAGCTCAGCGAAATGAAAGAGCTCTTCGCTAGGCAAGACACCCATTATAGCCTAAGCGTGAATGATCCAAAGTTAATACATTCACCGCAAAGCTTTATCGCTATCGTGCTTAACAATGTCATCAAGAATGCCTTTAGCTACAGCGTTGGCGATATCAAGATTGTACTCACTGGACATACGCTGACGATCACCAATCGTCATGACGGTAACGAAACTTACAATGCTGGTTATGGTGTTGGTTTGGTGATTGTCGAGCGCATCTGTGAACGCATGGGGTGGAGTTATCAGCCTCAAGATAACGGGGTTGAGTTTTGCACCACTTTGGTGTTTTCTGCCAAAGGGGATGCCCTTTAGCTATTCCCTTTTTTTGGTGGTTGGTTTGACGCTGTGGTTGAAACTGTTGCACCGTTTAAAGCTAAAGCTGTGAACCTATCGCCTCATAGCCATTTGAGGCGTCAAACTAAATTTTGTTATTCGTGGTTCCAATGGCCTGCGGCCAGCGTATGTACAGAGGTTAAGGGTTCCATTGGCGTGAAACTAACGCAGGCTTTAAATCTACATCGATGAACCTTTGAT